>DATGGJ010000221.1:0-8406 GCA_035308585.1 Terriglobales bacterium | reverse complement strand
GACCGCGGCCGCCGCACCGCCGTGGTGGTGGATGCTATTGAGACCTTGGATCAGGAGGTAGGCCGAAGGACGCTGGCGCGGTTGGCCGCGCGGGGCGCCCGCCTCATCCGCACCGACGAGGTTTGCCGTCCCGCATTCCCGGCACGGCGCCCTGATGCGGTGAGGAGTTGAGTCAGCACTGATGCCGCATTATGCGGCGCGCCGATGTTGTACTGGGTTCTGCCCGCTGACGCCGTCGTGGCTACAGCGCGAACAGCCGCTTCAGGGGCGTACTAGTAAAGCCCAGGACGGCAGTCCTGGGGCAGCGCTGATCTCACTGCCCGCCGTACGCCGCCCGCCGCATGAACTGTCCCCGCCCAGACCGCCCCAGAAACTTGTCCCCTTGCACAATGACTTCTCCGCGTGAAATTACCGTGTCCGGCATGCCTGTAACCTCAATGCCTTCGAACATCGAATAATCCACGCGCATGTGATGGGTCTTGGCGCTGATCTTGTGCTTGCGCTTGGAATCAAAGATTACAAGGTCCGCATCTGACCCGGCGGCGATCGTTCCTTTGCGTGGATAAAGCCCGAACAGTTTGGCGGGCGTCGTCGCCACCAGTTCCACAAACCGGTTCATGCTGAAATGCCCGCCCGCCACCCCTCCGCTGTACACCAGGCTTAACCGGTGCTCGATTCCCGGCCCGCCGTTGGGAATCTTGGTAAAATCATCCCTTCCCAGTTCCTTCTGTTCCTTAAAGCAGAACGGGCAATGATCGGTGGAAACCACCTCCAGGTCGCTCTTCAGCCCCTCCCACAACTTCTGCTGATGCCACTTCTCCCGCAGCGGCGGCGTAAACACATACTTCGCGCCCTCGAAGCCGGGTACGTCGAAGTTTTCGATCGAAAGATACAAGTACTGCGGGCAGGTTTCCGCGTGCACCGGCAGTCCCCGGTCGCGCGCCTCGCGAACTCTCTCCAGCGCGTCGTTGCAGCTCAAATGCACGATGTAAACCGGCGCGTGCGCCATTTCCGCCAGCGCGATGGCCCGTGCCGTGGCCTCTGCTTCCGCCGTCGTCGGCCGGGTCAGAGCGTGATACTTGGGCGCCGTTTTTCCCTCCGCCAGCGCCTGTTTCACGATGACGTCAATAGCCCCGCCGTTTTCCGCGTGCATGCACACCATCGCGCCTTGCTTGGCCGTGGCCTGGAAGGTCTTGAAAATGGTGGCGTCATCCAGCATGAACACGCCCGGATACGCCATGAACAGCTTGAAACTGGTCACGCCCTCCTCGACCAGCGACTTGATCTCCGGCAGGCGGCTGTCTGGTAAATCGGTAATGATGCAGTGGAAGGCATAATCGCACACCGCCTTGCTTTCCGCCTTTTTCATCCAGGTGTCGAACGCCTGCCGCAGCGGCTGCCCCTTGTACTGGATGGCAAAATCTATGAGCGTTGTGGTTCCGCCGAATGCCGCTGCCCTCGTTCCGGTTTCGAAATCGTCCGAGCTGGTCGTCCCCCCGAAAGGCATGTCCAGGTGGGTGTGCACGTCAATGCCCCCTGGCATCACGTACTTGCCCGCCGCATCAATGATCTGTCGGGTGTTCCCGCGAGGCAGATCCTTTCCCATGGCCACGATGCTGCCGGCCGAGATAGCCACGTCGGCGACGTAGCTATCGGTTGCCGTGACCACGGTCCCGTTGGTGATGAGAGTATCGAAGCCCATCGCGGCTCTACCTTTTTTCCACCGCGCTTAAGCTCTCATCCAGAATGCGCGCCGCTTCCTCCACATCGGCCTTGCCAATGTTCAACGGCGGCGACATGCGGATCACGTTCCCCCACAGCCCACCCTTGCCCACCAGCAGCCCGCGCTTGCGTGCCTCCTCCATCAGTGCGGCCGTGGCCGTAGCCGCAGCCTTCTTAGTCTGCCGGTCCTCCACCAGTTCCATCGCCTGCATCAGACCCATGCCGCGCACATCCCCAATGAGCGGGTGCTTCTCCTGCAACTCCTCCAGCTTTTGCCGGAAGTGCCCGCCCACTACCGCCGCGTTCGTCCGCAGGTCATCCTCTTCCACCACATCAATCACCGCTTTGGCCGCCACGCAAGTCACGGGATTGCCGCCAAAAGTGGAAATGGTCAGCCCCTGCATGGAATCGGCAACCTCCGGCCGCGCCACCGTCAGTCCGATGGGCACGCCGTTCCCCAACCCCTTGGCCGCGGTCATGATGTCCGGCTCCACCTCCCAGTGCTCGATCCCGAACCACTTTCGCCCGGTGCGGCCCCAGCCCGTCTGCACTTCATCGGCAATGAAGTCGCCGCCATACTGTTTCACAATGTTGAACGCCAGCTTGAAATACTCTTTGGGCGGAGTGATGAAACCGCCCACGCCCTGGATCGGCTCAGCCAGGAAGGCCGCGATGCGCCCCGAAGTCGAAGTCTGGATCACGTCCTCCAGATCGCGCGCGCAGGCCACGCCGCAATCGGGATACTTCAGCCCCAGTGGGCAGCGGTAGCAATAAGGATTCATGGCATGCACCACGCCCACCTGGATGGTTCCCCGCCGCCAGGTGTTCTGGCCGGTGAGGCTCTGGGCCAGCGCCGAGCGCCCGCTGTAGCCGTGCCGCAGCGCCACCACGTCGAAATTTCCCGTGTGCATGCGCGCCAGCTGCACCGCCGTCTCATTGGCCTCGGTGCCGCTGTTGGTGAAGAATGACTTCTTCAGCCCCCCCGGCGTGATCTGCGCCAGCTTCTCCGCCAGCGTCACCATCGGCTCCATGGGGAAACAGGTGGAAACGTGCTGCAGCTTGTCTATCTGTTCCTTCATGGGACCGGTCACCCGCGGGTTGCAGTGGCCCACGCTGACGGTGACGATCCCGCCGAAGAAGTCCAGGTACTTGCGGCCTTCCACGTCCCACACGTGCTGCATGTAGCCGCGCTCCAGCGGCAGCGGATCGGAGTAGTAATTGAAGACCGCGGGAAAGATGTACTCCTTCTGCTTGCGGATGATCTCCTGCCGCGTAAGCCCGGTTTTTTCGCCTGCGCCGATAGTCTTCGATGCCACATCACACCTCCCTGGAACGGGGAAAAACCGGCGGTTCGTAGGCGCGTAGCCCGCGACGCGCCAACCTTCAATGCGCACGTTCGAAAGACGTGGAGCATTCTACACCTGTGCTAAACTCCCCATCGCTCCCGGGGAGGTGGCTATGCGGTTCGGCTTCACCTTGAAACCTGACCTGTCTGTCGAGCGCATACTCGGGCTCACCCGCCAGGCGGAGCAGTCCGGCTTTCACTACGGCTGGATTTTCGATTCCCACATCCTCTGGAAAGATCCCTACCCTCTGCTGGCGCTCATGGCCGCCAATACTTCCCATCTGCGTCTTGGCACCTGCGTGACCAATCCCGCGGTGCGCGACATCACCGTCACCGCCAGCCTTTACGCCACGCTCAACGTGATTTCCGGCGGACGCATGGAACTGGGCATCGGCCGTGGCGACAGTTCCCGCCGCGTGCTCGGCAAAAAGCCGGTCACCTCCGCTCATCTGGAAGACGCTATTTCTGATTTTCGTGCCTTAACCGCCGCTCGCGAAATCCAGTACGATGGCCAGCCCACGCAGATCACCTGGGCCCAGGGTTCGCCGCCGGTGTGGATCGCCGGCTACGGCCCCAAGGTGCTGACCCTGGCGGGACGCATCGCTGACGGCATCATTCTGCAGTTCGCCGATCCAGACCTCATCGCCTGGTGTCTGGGTTTCGTCTGGCAGGGCGCCAAACAAGCCGGCCGCGAGCGCGCCGACATTCAGATCATGGCCGCCGCTCCCGCCTGGGTGTCGGATGATGTGAAAGCCGCCCGCGAGCGCGTCCGCTGGTTTCCCGCCCTGGTTTCCAACCATGTCGTGGATTTGATCGCCCGCTACAAGCCGGAGGAACTGCCTCCGGCCCTGGTGTCCTATGTGCGCAACCGTCCCGCCTACGATTACCGCCACCATTGTGAAGTGGAGAGCGACAACAAGCAGTTTGTTTCCGACGAAGTGGTGGACCGCTTCTGCCTGTTGGGGCCAGCCGGCCGGCAGATTGAAAAGCTGCACGCCCTGGCCGCTGCCGGCGTAACCCAATTCAATCTTTACCTGATGTCAGGCGATGAGGAAGCGCAACTTGACGCCTTCGCCCGCCAAGTCCTTCCCAAGGTGGGGCGCCACACCGCGGCTTTGGCCGATGATTAAGACTCAGCCAGCCGTCCGGCAGCACTGGACCGACACATAAGCCCGTAGTACGCCGCAAAGGCGACCGCAAACCCCACGAACCAGGAATAATCGTAGAGAAAGTGGAGCGCTGAAATCATTAACCCCGAGAGCGCCGCTCCCGCCCCGAGGGCAAGCGCCGCCACTGCCCGCCAGTTCACGCCCGCGGAGTACTCGTAGGCGCCTCCCCGAAGATAGAGGTCATCCACGGCGAGCACCCGCCGCCGCACCAGGTAGTAATCGCAGATCAAAATGCCCGCCAGCGGCCCCAGCAGCGCCGCATAACCGCCCAGCCACCCCAGAATAAAGGTCTTATAGTTGGCCAGCAGCTTCCACGGCATCATGGCCACGCCCGCAAAGCAGGTAATGATGCCGCCGGTGCGGAAGCTGATCAGCCGCGGCCGCAAATTGGAAAAATCGTTGGCCGGCGACACCACATTGGCCCCGATGTTCACATTCAGCGTGGCCAGAAGAATGGCCAGCAGCGCGATCACCACCGCGAAGGGTGAATGAAAGCGGCTCAGCAGTTGCACCGGGTCCCAGATGGCGCTGCCGTAAATCACCACCGTCGCCGAAGTCACCGCAATCCCGATAAACGAATAAAGCGCCATGGTGGTGGGCAGCGCCACCGCCTGGCCCACCGCTTGCTGCCGCACGCTCCGGGAAAAACGCGTGAAATCTGGGATATTCAGCGAAAGCGTGGCCCAGAAGCCCACCGTGCCGTTCAGCGCCGGGACAAAAAATTTCAGAAAATCGGGAAAGTTGGCGAACCTCGAAGGCGCCGCCAGCATGGGTCCGAAGCCATGCGCCGCGCGATAAGCCCATCCCAGCAGCAGCAATCCAACCCCGATCAGCACCGGCGCGCTGAAACTCTGCAGCGCCCGAATCCACTCTACGCCCTTGATGATCACCACCAGGTTGACCAGCCAGAACAGAAAAAAGCACAACCACGGCCCCAGCGCCACCTGCTTCCACTGCGGCCACAGCGTGGCCACCAGCGTGTTGATGGCTTCGCCGCCAATCCAGGTCTGGATGCCAAACCAGCCGCAGGCCACTATGGCCCGCAGCAAAGCCGCTACATTTGCCCCCAGCACCCCGAACGACGCCCGCGCCAGTATCGGAAACGGAATGCCGTAGCGAGCTCCGGGATGCGAGTTCAGCAGCATCGGCGCCAGCACGATGCAGTTGCCCACAAACACCGTGGCCAGCGCCTGCTTCCAGTCCATGCCGCCCTGGATCAGGCTGGCCGCCAGCATGTAGGTCAGGATGTTCACCGACATCGAGATCCACAAGGCCGCGTAGTTGTAGGTGCCCCAGGTGCGCCGCTCCGCCGGAACCGGCGCCAGGTCAGGGTTGTAGAGCGAACTGCCGGCGACGCGCGCTTGTGCTGTGGACAACGGGGTGGCAGCCATGGCGAAAAGTCTCAGTCTGCTGCCGCGCTGAACGCCGATTGCGACGTCAGCTGCGCGTACGTCTCAGGCCGGCGGTCGCGGAAGAACTGCCACGTCTGCCGCACCTTGGTGATCATGTCCAGGTCCAGATCCGCCGTCACCAACTCGTCTTTATCGCGGCTGGCCTGGGCCACAATCTTGCCCCGCGGATCGCAGAAGTAGCTCTTCCCATAAAATTCCCCGATGCTCCACGGCTTCTCTTCGCCCACCCGGTTGATGGCGCCTACGAAATAGCCGTTGGCCACCGCGTGTGCCGGTTGCTCCAGCTCCCATAGATATTCGGAAAGTCCGGCGACAGTTGCCGAGGGATTGAACACAATTTCCGCTCCGTTCAGCCCCAGAATGCGCGCCCCCTCGGGAAAATGCCGGTCATAGCAGATGTAAACTCCCACCCGCGCATGTTTCGTCTGGAACACGGGATAGCCCAGGTCGCCGGGCGTGAAGTAAAACTTCTCCCAGAATCCCGGGTGGCAGTGGGGAATGTGGTGCTTGCGGTATTTCCCCAGGTAGCTGCCGTCGGCGTCAATCACCGCCGCGGTGTTGAAATACACTCCCGGCATCGGCTGTTCATAAACTGGAACAACCAGCGCCATGTGATGGTGGGCGGCCAGCTTGCGCATCAGCTTGGTGGTGGGGCCCTCCGGCACCGCCTCCGCCAGCTCATACCAGCGCGCGTTCTGCTCGGCGCAAAAATACGGCCCATAGAACAGCTCCTGCAGGCACAGCACCTGCACCTTCTTCTGCGCCGCCTTTTCGATGAACTTAACGTGCTTCTCCACCATCGCCTTCTTGATTTGCGCCAGCGTGTGGCTGGCGTCGAGCACGTTACGCGCTTGGATCAGGCCGCAGCGGACAGTTCGCGCCATAAGGCACCTCGGGAGGCCGACTATATCAAATCTCTTGCCCGCCTGCCCGCCCCGCAAAGCGGGCAAGCCGCTCCCCTCACTTCACCTTCAGCATCGCCGCTCCATGCTTCGCCACCGTTACCGTGTAGCTGCCGCTGAACGACCCCAAATCCCGATGCGCCCACAGATCCCGTATCTGGGCGGAACTGCTCATGCCAATGTCTTTCAGTTCCAGAGTAATGGGAGCCGCGGACTCGCTGCCATTGAACAGTCCCACGGCGTAGCTGCCGTCGGCCAGCGGCTTGGCCCACACTTCCAGCGGGCCCTCCTGCGCCACCCGGCGTCCCTGCGCGCCTTTGGCGTCCTGGTCCACCGCAATCACTTCCTTATTAGTCAGAATCGCCAGGTCCGCCGCGCTCATTTTCGAAAGATCGTTGCCCGCCAGCAGCGGCGCTGCCAGCATCGCCCACAGCGACATGTGGGTGACGTACTCATCGTGGCTCATGCCTCCGTTGCCAATCTCCAGCATGTCGGGATCGTTCCAGTGCCCCGGCCCGGCAAAGCTCTGCAGGCCATTCTGCTGGAATCCGATCAGCGCCATGCGGTCATAGTGGTCGCTGATGTCGCCCGTCGTCCGCCACAGGTTGCCCCCCACCGAAGGTCCCCAGCGCCACACCCGCTCCATGCCGTACTGGCACAGGCTGTAGACAATAGGCCGCCCGGTGGCCGCCAGCGCGTCGTGCATTTTTTTGTACACCTCCGGCATCTGGCTCGGCTTGTACACCCGCGAGGCGCTGCACCAGTCGTACTTCAGGTAGTCAATGCCCCAGGCCGCGTACTGCTTCGCATCCTGCGCCTCGTGCCGGTAACTGCCTTCGTAGTGGGCGCAGGTTTGTGGGCCGGGAGAGGAGTAGATGCCGATCTTCAGGCCTTTGCTGTGCACGTAGTCGGCCAGCGCCTTGATGTCGCCAAAGCGGGCGTTGGGATGGATGTTGCCCTGGGCATCGCGCTTGCCCTGCCAGCAGTCGTCAATGTTCACGTAAATGTAGCCCGCTTCTTTCATGCCGTTGCCGGCCATCGCATCGGCTGCGGCGCGAATGTCGGCCGCCGTTACCTTGCAGGCAAAATGATTCCAGCTGTTCCAGCCCATGGGCGGAGTGGCCGCCAGTTCTTGTGCCTGGCCCAGCGGCGCCAGCGCCAGCAGGAAAGCCGCGCACAGCCATAATTTCGTCATCTCGGGATCTCCTGTTCCGAAGGAAGACTTCCTCCAGCCAGTTGGTCGAACCCGGCTTTTTAGCCCATCTGCCGGACGACTGTCAACGAAACCCCGGGCGGTCGGTTCGCCTTCGGCTGTACACTAAGCTGGGAGGGCCAGTCTAATGATTCGTCAGCAGATACGAGCCCCAAAAAAGGGAGACCGCGTAGGAGCGACCGGCCAGAACGGCACTTTTGAAGTTATCGCCGTGACTACTTCGCCCTTTTGCATGGCGACCTTGAGGCTGCTGGACAGGTCCGATATCACCATTGATGTGCCATGGGGTGCTCTCATTTTCCGCGACAAAGAGAGCGCGGGCCAGTCGCCGGCAAAATCGTAAGCCATCGCCGTTTTCCTGTTTCCTCGCGGCCGCAGCCGCCCCTTTTGGCGCGCTCGCCCCAGGCACCGTTGGCTCCCTCACGCTCCTTTCCCGCCGCTCCCTGACTCGCCAGGAGGAACCCCGGCTCCGGAGCCGATCGCTTTAAGCCCATTTTCACAATCCACCGGCCCGGCAGTGCGACAATGAGGACGATGAAGAAACGGCTATTCGCCACGACCCGCGAGGGAGAGGACGCCTTCCTCTACACTCTCAGCAACCAGAATGGAGTGCAGGCAGACATCACCAACTATGGCGGCGCCA
>DATGGJ010000220.1:0-5274 GCA_035308585.1 Terriglobales bacterium | reverse complement strand
AGCCACCTGGAAAGCACAAAAGAAAAGGCCGCCGATAAGCACTTCGGCGACCATCCCGATAAATATTGGGATTACGTCAACGTTACTAAAGTGACCTGTTCTTAAGACTGATTGTTTGCAATTCTTAGCCGTACCCTCGAGCCTACTTGCACGTTCTGCTGCCCGGGGGACAAGACGGGATCGGGTTGCCATCCGCCATCGCAGCTGGAACGGCAGTCGATCCGTATAACGCCACTACGCTCAGCAAAAGAACAACAATGCGCAGAGCGTTTTTCATGTAAACCTCCTTTCCCTGTGCGCGCCAACGCACAGGGAGAGGATTATACCCGCCCTTGCAAGTCCTTTTTTAACTGAGAGTTAGCGATTTTTGCCGGGGCTCTCCCCGGCCACCGGAACCCATGGCAAATCAACCTTTTAGGGTAACAAATTCAAGTACGCAGCTTGAACTCTGCTCGGGGTCGCAATTTGAGAATTTGGAACAGGGGTGGGTCGGAAGAACACAAAGCTGTGAATGACTCTGGCGCTATGAACCGCGGTGAGCAGCTGCCGCCAAGGCCGCTCCTGCCAGCATCGGCGATTCTTTCTCTGGCGTCCCTTTATCGGTGGACGCTTTGGCACCGTTCATTGCCGTCACTTGATTTGCCGGCGTGGACGCTGTTTCCGCCTTGGAGAAGGCCCGGTCTACCATGGCATCAAACATGGGCAGCAGCGACTCTGGCGCCACCGGATGCGTCAATTCGCCCAGGCTCACGTCCCAGCGCTGCGGCTGCAACAGGATCTCCGAGCGCCGTTGCTCTGCCACTGGCAGGGCGCAATAGCAGATCCACAGTATTACTGCGAGGTTGTACGCAACCATGCTGGCAAGGTTCAGCACCGTGGGATTCACCACCCCGGTGACGCGTAAGCCGATGACTGCCAATTCGACGGCAGCGAAGATGCCGAAACCGAGAGCAATGCCGAAGCTGCGGTGACGCCACGAAATTCCCAGGTACCGGGAAAACATCAGCAGAAACAAAACCAGCCCGCACTGCATCACCCGCACGCTGCGCTCCAGGCTCAGCAGTCCGGCGGTGATCAAGGGGAAACCGCTCTTCATGCTGTTCATCGCCGCCATGATCGCGATCAGCATCACCACCGCTCCCGCCCAGCGAAACATCATGGCAGAGAAATCGCGCAGCGCATGAAACGGCCGCAGCACGTCGGTGAACACTTCATGAATTACCTTGAACCCGAACAGCGCGCTGATCCCCGCCCCCAGCCAGTAAAGATAAAAGTAAGCATCGTAGTTTTTCTGGCTGAGAAACAGCACTACAAACAGCATCACCTCGGAAATGATGTACGCGAAAAAAATCGGGTAGCGCTGCAGCAGCTTGCGCCGCCACATCACCGCCGCCAGCCCCAGCTGCATCACCGGGTGCGCCAGCCACAGCGGGTAATACGCGGAATCGATGATAGGGCTCATTGCCACTGTTTTTCTGCCCTGGCCGCCGGCCTCACCGGCGACCCTATTTTGCACATTTCCGACACGTTTTCCACAGCCCTGAAAACAGCACCTTAAGCCCTCCGCCCCTGAAGGTCAATGTACTCTGGTAACCATGCGGGAATACCTTAACCAGCAAGGCACCTGTAACCGTAAGTGGTTGTAGGGGAAATGTTTACGAGCGCCAGCTGGCTTGATCTCAGGTAGGGTAACCACCGGGTAATGCGGGGATAACCAGTTCTATAGCTCGGGTGCCGAGTGGATATAGGCCCTCATCAAGCGCACTTCGTCGTCTTTTTCGCTAAGATCGCGCAAGAGCAGGTCCCGCAGCGACACAAATCCCATCAGCCTCCCACTCTCGCAGATGGGCAAATGGCGGAAGCCGTGCTCGCGCATCAGCATCAGGCAGTGCTCCAGGTCATCGCTGGGGCTCACCGATAACGGCTCGCGGGTCATCACCTCGCCCACCTTTGTCCTCTCCGGATCGCGCCCTTCCACCACCATCCGCCGCATCAAGTCGCGCTCGGAGAACACGCCCGCCAGCCTGCCCTCGCGCACCACCGGTACCGCGCCGATATTGTGCTCCACCATCGCGCGCGCCACCTGCATGACGCTATCGTTCACGTCGGCAACACACAGCTCCTGGTTCTTCACCAGGTCATAGATTGAGCACATATCGCACCTCCCCACGGGTGCTGCCCAGGGCTCGGCCCCAATTGCGGCAGAGTATATGCCGAAAGCACAGAGGCGGGAAAGAGGTACCCAGGTTGCCTGCCATGTGCACAATCCTGCGACTGGCGCCGTGGTTGTTTAATGGCGCTTCGCAGACAGTAGTTGATAGATGTAGCTGCTGGCTGGTTTTGCCGGCTGATCGTTGCGTTTACCAGCCATCAAACCACCATCTACCGACTGCCAATAAACAGGACATATCCCCGCGCCCACAGCGCCGTGGGAATCGTTCCCCGGGCCCGAGCCGTGAGAATCACGTGGAAGTCATTGCTGGGCGGCAACTTGTCCAATACCGAGCCTTGTGTATTCGGTTGCACCATCGCCAGGTAGGTAAGAAAACGGAAAACATCCGTTCCACCCTGGTAGCCGGGCGCCACAAAAAAGAGCTGGCTGTTCTCGCCCGCGAAGTGCCACACCAGTGACGCCGCCAGCGCTACCGCCCGTTCGTAGGCTGCCTCCGGAACCGCTCCCGGCCCCGGATTGTCGAACACTATCCGCAACTTGCGCTCGTCCTCGCGGGTGAATTCCCGCACCAGCAGAGACCCTGCCTTGGCGCTCGCCTTCCAGTCCACGTGCCGCGCTGAATCCTCCGGAGCGTACTCGCGGATGCGGTACAGGTCGTATCCCCTCCCCCGCAGGAAGGCTTCAAACTCTCCGGTAATCAGCGGCAGCACTTCGAAGAGTTCGTCTGTGGGCTCAATCGCTGGAAACACCACCACCTGCCGCTGCAGCGGCACTCGCCGCGTCTTGCGCAAAAAAGAGAAGGGGAACTGCGTGCGCAGCCCGAAGCTGTCCTGCTGCACCAGCCCGCGCCTCTGGAAACAGATCTCCACGTCAGCGGTCAGCGAACTCCTGGCGGCAAGATACGGGAAGTACACCGGTCCGCTCAGCAGCTTCTGGCTCTCGCGCTCTTCCTCCAGCCGGAACACCCGGTCGGGCAAATGAAACCACTGCTGCTCGGCCGGCCGGTTGAAGGGAAAACCAAAGGTTGCCGGGCGCCATTCCCAATGCGGTCTTTTCCGCCGCCGCCGGGGCTCCACCACGCTCACGGAAAACGAGGGCAGCAGCCGTTGGCGATTGTGCAGCACCAGCCGCGCCAGCAGCCGCTGTTCGGCAAACACGTGGTCGGGTGTGTGCGCGTCCAGTTCCAGGCCGCGCAGCACCAGCGCCGATGCCAGCCCCGAGACCACTATGGCGGCCAGCATCGCCGCCACCACAATCCACAGCAGGTTGTTGCCCGTATTCAGCCCCGCCAGCCCCAGTACCAGCGTGATCCCGATGTAAATCAGCCCAACCCGCGTTACCTCGTAATCGAAAGCGTCCCGCACCTGCCCCGCAGCCACGCGCCGTGCCAGGTAGGGAACCGTGGTCAGGCCTACCAGCCCCGCCAGCAGCAGAGCCGTGCTGGCCAGCACCGCGGTCGCGGCCACGTTGCCGTCCTCCCGTGCCAGCGTGGAGCCCAGCGCCGCCGCAAACGCCAGTCCCAGACCCAGAATCGCCACCAGGAAGCGCACCCACACTTCCGGCATTCCCAGATGCAGCAGCGCGGCCAGGCTGCGCTCTTTGCGCTTTGCAGGAACTTCCGGCATGGATCTTTACCGTCGAGAGTAGCACGCGGAGCAACTGGCAGCGCCGGCGTTTGGCGGCGGCGGCGAGCGATTCAATGCGGCGCCGGCCCAAACACCCGTCGCATCCAGGCGGCGGCCCGGGTCTGCGCCAAATCCGCCTTGCCCGCAATGGCGGGAAAGCGCTGCCGCAGCTTCTGCAGCAGCTTGTGCGCCCACACATATTCGCTGGAGAGAATCACCAGCCCGATCAGCAGAAACAGAATGCCCTGCAGTACCGGCAGGAACAGCCCCGCAATGCCCAGCAGGACGAATCCCCAGCCCAGCAGCAACACCCCTATTCGCTTCGCGGCGGCACGCATGATACAGCCATGCTATACGATCACTCCGCCGGGGTCTGTGATTGCCGTGCCCGCCAGATCACCGCCGCCACAATCAGCGCCACGATGATCACGATCACAATATCCGCGTCGCCCACCCAGCGCACCAGGCGGTTCCAGTGGCTCCCGAACAGGTAGCCGGCGGAAGCCACCGCCGCTACCCATGCCGCCGCTCCCAGAAAATTGAACAGGGCAAACTTCTTCCAGTGCATGCGCAGCACCCCCGCCAGGGGGCCGGTAATAATGCGCATGCCAAACACGAAACGGGCGAAGAAAACCGCCACCGCCCCGTGTTTCTCGAACAGGCGCTCGCCCTGCGCGATGTGGGATGGGGAAATGTGAAAAAAACGCCGGTATTTTTCCAGCAGAGGGCGCCCGCCATAGTGGCCGATGGCGTACCCCAAATTATCGCCCAAGGTGGCCGCCGCCACGCCCACGGCAATCACCCAGGGCAAGTGGAAATGATGCTGCGAAAAGGTGAGGAATCCAGCCAGCAGCAGCACCGTCTCCCCGGGAACCGGCACGCCCGCGTTTTCCAGAAGAAGCACTACCGCCACCGTCCAATAGCCATGCTCGGCGAAGTAGCCTTGCAGCAGGTGCAGGATGTGCGCGCTCATGCCGTCCGCTATAGCTTCTCACACCCCCTGCGAAACCCACAGATATGGCGAATTGCGACGGAATGAATCAGACGACGGCTGGTGGGTGCCTGGGAAGAAGCCGGCCCCGGTGATCTTTCTACTGTCCGAGCATTCCCCTTTTCAGGTCCGCGTTGGGCGGCTTCGGCCCCAGCCACACTGAGAAAAGCACCGGGGCAAACCCCGGAGCGGCAATGGTCAGCTTTTCCTTGTCGTTGATGGCGAGGGTCGTACCCGTGCCGGGAACGTAAGTGAAAACCATTTGGTCGCCATCCTTGACGGGCTCAAGCGCGCCCAGCAACTGGTCGATCTCCGCTTTCACGCTTTTGCTGGCATCCGGCGCATTGTTTTTAAACGACTCGTCAAACGCACTCATCATCTGATCCTTGCTCGCGCGGTGCACAAAGTGCATAACGATGCGCTTGCGGGCCTCGGCCTTGATGATCGCGTTCGCATCCGAGGACTTTTGTTCCAGGTAGAGCCCC
>DATGGJ010000219.1:0-14637 GCA_035308585.1 Terriglobales bacterium | reverse complement strand
AAATGTCGGCCGTTCTCCGCTTTTCTGGCCCATAGCTGGGAAAGAACATCATGCGCGATGCCGGCTCGAAGCGCGGTTGCGGGGACGTAACGGGCATACTGCCACATTGCCATGTGGTCCAGAAGCACGATGTCGAAGTATTGGCTGCGGAGCAGAGAAGCAAGTGCGTGCCGAAAGCGGCCCTGGTACCTGGCTGCAACCGACAGGGGCAAACCGGGTGCCCGGGCAACGCCGAGCAGACGCGTGGCCGTAGACACGGGCAGAATTGTACGGGAGGTGAATAGCTGAGCTGATTCAGGGCTGTCGGTTTCAAGCTCGCTGGCCGTAGAAAACGCCAGTAGCTGCAGCGTATGACGTTGGGCAAAATGCTGGCAGAGGTAGTAGCTGATTTGTTGTCCCGCTTGTCGGGCGTCAGGCGAGGGCAGATGGGCGGACAAGAAGAGAATGTTCATCAGGCCACACTTCTCGAGAGTATCTCGCGGGCGGGAGATTCACATTTGCCGTCGGCTGCCCCTTTCTGCGCCACCACCAGCACTCCGCCGCTGACCCACCACGGATTGATCGCATTTCCGATGCTTCGCACCAGGCCGCCCATCCGGTTCAGTTCCCCGGGATATTTTCCCCGGAGCGCCGGCAAGTCTACGTACAGGCCCAGGCCAAGGCTGGGCTCATCCCTGTGGTATTCATCGGTGGCCACCTTCTTCACCTGCAGGCCTCTTTCGCGGATGGCGCGGGTAATCCCATCACGCGTGAACCGGTATTCCACGAAATGCAGCGGACGGTGCCGCACTCGGCTCTGTACAGCCATGTAAGCCGCGCGGAGCGGATGGATGAGCAGGCGCCGCAGCCAGTTGTAATAGGGCACAGTCAAAAATAGAAGTCCTCCTGGCCGGAGAATGCGGTGCATCTCGTTCAAGACCTGTTCCGGGCCGGCGGGAAAATGCTCCACTACACCCAGAGAGATGCAAACGTCCGCGAAATCATCGGGAAACGGCAGGTGACGCACGTCGCCGGCTATAGCTGTGCTCTGTGGAAAATGTCGTTTCAGTTCCTGCAGGGCGGGAAGATAATTGTCCACTCCAATTACCCAATTGTCAGATTGCTGAAGATGCGCAACCCAGGCGCCGTTTCCGCAACCCGCTTCTACGATCACGGGATTGGGGAAGGCGGAGAGCGCACCCGCCAGGTGCTGCCGCAGCTCGCGATGACGGCACAGTTCCACCTCTCGTGGCAGAGTTCGCTCAGTCCAGGCGCGTTGCCACTGCCGCCGAGGGTCGCGAATATTCGAAACCGGATGCGCATGCCGTGCCCAGCGCTGCAGGCGCGGCCTGAGCGCCAGAAAGTCTTTCCAGGCAAGTGGTATCTGGCGCAACATCAGCCAGTCGCCCCTGACGGCGGCCCATAGCATCCGCCGCAGGCAGCGCAAGCCAAAATATGGCAGAAAGGTCAGCCAGTGGGGCCACTTCGCATGTTTCCACATCACCGCCAACTGGTTGCGGATGTAGAAATACATCTGGCGGGCTCGACCATCGTTGTGCAGGATGTCAAAAGATTCACAGTGCCAGACCAGCGCCTCCGGTTCGTATAAGAGTCGGTATCCCGCTCTGCGGGCCCGCAGCGACCAGTCCAGATCCTCGGCAGAGCGAAAAAACACCTCATCGAACCCCCCTATTTCCTGCCAGGCTTCTCGGGAGACCAGCATCGCGCAAGCGCAAATAAAGTCCATTGGCTTCGGCACATTCCATCGCGCCCGGTAGCGCTTGCGATAACCGATGTGACCATTCCGTCCCGTCCAGAAATTGAAGGTGCCGCCCGCAAACCAGATGCGCTCGCCCGGCCGCCGAAAGCGTATCTGCGGCGACACCGCGGCAATTCCCCTGTCGGACTCGGCTCGTGCCACCAGTCGCCCGATGCACTCGGAGTGCAGTAAGGTGTCATTGTTCAAGATGAGAAAATAATCGCACTTCCGCTCCAGAGCCTTGCTCACGCCCTGATTGTTGCCGGCGCAAAACCCGGCATTTTCGGCATTCCGGATGAGGATGGCATTCGGGAACTCAGCCGCCACAAGTTCACAGGAGCCATCGCATGAACCGTTGTCCACCACGATGACATCCAGGGCGCGGTAGGTGGTGCCGGCCAGCGAGCGCAGACAGTCTCGCAGGACTTCGCGCCCATTCCAGTTCAGGACCACAACTCCTACCCGGGGGAAGGGAGCGGGCGGATGTGCCGGGTTATGGATGGGCTCGAAGTGTAGCGGCAAATTTCCTGTATCCATGTGCCTGTCCGCGGGTCAGTGCCGTTGGCGAGATCTTGGCCTGTGCGCTCAGGCTTACCCAACGGATCTTATCCAGTTACGCGATGCGCATTGCTGCTGCCAATTCGGAAACCCTCCCGGGCAGCCATTGGGCCCACATCGCGCGCCTGGTCCCCTCCTTTGGCGCGGCGCAGGTTCTGCAGGCAATCACCGGTTTCCTCGTCGCCCGATTTCTTCTGCCCAGCGAGTATGGGCTGTGGAGCCTGTTTGCAGTCCTGCTTTTTTACTGTGCTCAGCTGCACCTTGGCAGCATCAATCTGATGCACAAGGAGGTACCCTTCTTCCTGGCCGCTAAGGACGGCCAAGCAGCAGAGCAGGTTACAAACTTTGCCTTTTCGCTTGCCACGACCAATTGTGTGTTGGCCGCTCTCCTGATAGGCGCGTCCGGGCTGTTCTGGAGGCCTAAAGGAGTTAGCTTGGCGCAGATCATTCTGTTGGCCCTGTTGGTGGTGTTCCAGGAATTGTTCATTTTTGTGAATTACTGGCTGCGAGCTTACCGCCGCTTTTCAGGGTTAAGCCGCTACCTGAGCCTGTATGCCTGCTGCACCCTGATGCTGGTTGCAAGCCTGGCATGGTGGAAGCACCTCACCGGCGTGCTGCTCGGCTATGCTTTGACCGGGGGTTGTGTTGCTGCGTATTTTATTCTGCGGCAGAAGATCCGCCTGGGTTATCGTCTGGCGGGACCCTGTTGGAAGAGCCTGGGAAAGGCTTTCCAGTTGCTGTTGTGGACGATGATGTTCGTTTTCCTAACCAGCATGGACCGGATTTTTATCAGCTGGCGAATGGGAATGTTTGCCCTCGGGCTGTTTGGCGTGAGCCTGCTGGTCTCAAGCCTGGTCTACAACACGGCCGACGCGGTGCTGCAGGTGGTGTTTCCTGCCACCAGTTCGCTTGCGGCAGGCAGCCAGTCGGCGGGCGAGATTACAAACCTGTTGCTGCGGACTTCGCGCACGCTTTCCTACGGCCTGGCGGCTGTTTTGGGCCTCGGATTCCTGCTGTTGCCGGCCCTTGTGCCTTTGATTCTGCCGCGCTATGCGGCGGGAATTCCTGCCGCCCGCATCGTGTGTCTCGGACTGGCGCCGCTGGTGCTGGGACACTTGCTCAGCGTGGGCTTGGTTGTCATGGGCAGAGTGACGCAATGCCTGCTGCTGCAAGGGGCGGTGCTGATGGCCAAGCTGATGTTGCTGCTTACCTTGCGCAACCCACAGCTTACGGACGTCGCTTTCATCTCCAGCCTGGCCAATGTTCTCTACCTCCTGGGTATGCTTGCGATTATGGCTCCGGCGTCGGTGTGGGCGAGGCTGCGAAGCCTCACCAGCATTCTCGCGCCATGGCTGCTCGTCGCCATGATCTTGTTAGTCGTAAGCCTGCCTAAAAACGATGCCGGCGGTTCCGGCGCGGGCGCGCTCCTGCCCTCTATCCTCTACCTTTTATTTTCAGTTCCGTCGCTGTGGCTTGTACACCGGTACACGCGAGGAGCGCTAAGTGTCTGAGTGCCGGACCAATCTGCGCTGGCACGAGCTTCGCAGCGCTCGTTATGAAAAGCCGGATTGTCCCGACCGTTACGACCGCAACGTCAAGCTCCTGCGCCGCGTAGGGGCGGGCAAAAGAGTCCTGGAACTGGGTTGTTCCACCGGTTACATCACACGCAGGCTGATCCAGCAGAACTGTTCGGTCACTGCCATTGAAAAAGATACCGAAGCTGTCCGGGCAGCCACAGAAACAGGCGCCACCGTGTTGAACCGAAACCTGGATTCCCCGGATTGGCTGGCCGGGATAGAGCCTGGGTTTGACGTCGTTCTGATGGGAGATGTGCTGGAACATCTGGTTAACCCCTGCGAAGTGCTGCGGCAGGCTCGTCTCCTGCTGTGCGGCGGCGGCTACGCCGTGATTTGCCTTCCCAATCTTGTCCACTGGCTGACCCGTTTACAAATCGCGCTTGGCCGATTCAATTACCAGCCCGTGGGCACGCTCGACGCCACTCATTTGCGCTTCTTCACTTGCGAGTCCGCGCGTTGCATGGTTGAGGAAGCGGGTTACCGATTGCTCAACTTCGACCCCATCATCGGGGGCAGATTGAGCGGGCACTTCCGGCCGGCTTGGCAGCTACTGGCCCGCTTGCGCCCCGGAGTGTTTGCCTATCAGTTGCTGCTGTCGGCCAGCCCTGCTCCTGAAATCACGTAACCTCCCACCGGCATTGCCGTCTGAGTTGTGACGAACTGTCATGACTCGAAATCCTGAATTGCCTTTGCGAGGACGGTTCAGCGCTGCCGGTTCCACCTGGAGCGTTCGCTCCAATTGTGCCGCGGTGCTTCAATCGGCGGCAGCAACCTTCCCCAGCCTTAGCCGTCGCGGTCGTGTGGACCTGACTGTGGACATCTACATTGACGCGGAAACTGCGGCCCAGCCCTTGTGGAACACCCCGCAGTTTCGTGGTCGTGACCACCTCGTCTTTGCCGACTACGGCCCTAACGACTGCATGCTGGCCGACCTGCAGGCTCGGCGCGTAATCAGTCGCTTCTCCTCGGCAACCGCGGAGGACCCCGGCTATTGGAAGCAGGTTATTTTTCCGGTCCTGCTGGGCATTGCCGGCGCGGTGGTTGGAGTTACCGCCCTGCACTGCGCTTGCCTGCAGTACAAGGGCGAAGGCTTGCTGATCACCGGCGAGTCGGGAGCCGGGAAATCTACACTTTCATTTGAGTTGGCACGCCGTGGTCTGGGTTTTATTTCCGATGATTGGACCTATTTCTACCGCACTGGCACGGAAATCATGGCATGGGGACTGCCCGCCAAAATCAAGTTGCTCCCCGATTCCATCGCTCATTTTCCTGAATTGCGTGGTTATGTTCCGGTACCGCACCTCAACGGTGAACTCGCTCTGCAAATCGACCCGGAGGCAGCTGGGGCAAAGCGCGACCTTTGGTGCCGGCCGGCCAGAATAATTCTCCTGAATCGGCAACCGGGAAGTTGCCTTGAACTGGCGCCCGTGGCCACGAATGAGATGGCAGCATATTTTCAGCAGAGTCTGGAACGGCTTCCCGCCTGCCTGGCGCGATACCGCGACGCGCAACTCGCGATAATTCGCGCGCTTTGCCGGTCGGAGTGCTGGTATCTCCGCTGCGGAGGCAGTCCGCAGGAAATTGCCACCCACATTCTCCGCGCCTGCGAAGGTATGCCTTCTGCACCGCCAATAACATCTCCGCATCTGCAGGTGACTCGCCGGGAATGGCCTGACATGCTGCGCCGTTTTGTCCATCTGCCCCTGCAGCAACAGTTCTCCGCTGGCGGCCGGTCACTCCAGGTTGAAACCGATTCCGAGCGCATTATGAGGGCATTGCGCTCCATAGCGGAGCCTGGAGCGCTCTCGCCCGACTCTGCCTTCTGCTGGAGCATACAGGAAGAACCCGAGTGGGATGGAAATGGTAGCCCCGCAACTGGGTTGGCGGGTGGCGCGTTGTCATTTCTGAGCGTGGGTGGGCACTCGTTCGTTGCATATGACCGCTATCTTGGGCGCGCAATCACGTTTATTGGGGCCGCAAACCCTGGCCAGGAACTGAAGTCAACTCTTCAAACGATGCTGAGGCACCTGGTGCGCGAAGCGGCGCCGGCGACTCTGCCATCGCCTTCCGGCTTCGTCTCTGCGGCTGAGTCGCGCGCCCGCCAGACCTCGAGGCATGCGGATGCCTGATCGCCTGGCGGAGCAGATCGTTCAGTTCTTGCGGCTTGACGAAAGCGGCGCCGTCGCCGACGTGGAGGGTTTCACTGCCCGCGACTGGAGCCGGGTCTTGCCCTGGCTTGATGCCGGCGGTCTGGCGCTCTATTTCCTGCACCGTCTCGAGGGCCGGCACGGCGGCAGTATTCTTCCTCCTGCCATACTTACCCGGCTGCGGCAGAACCAGGAGGATAATCGTCAGCGAACCAAGGCATTCATCGAGGAGATGCGAGTCATTCATCGCCGCTTCGCCGCAAGCGAAGTGGAATTTGCCCTTCTGAAAGGGTACTCGCTGGTACCGGCGTACTGTCCTGCGCCTGCTTTGCGGCATCAATGCGACCTCGATTATTTGATTTCCGAAAACGATGTGCATCTTGCCGGCAGAGTCCTACACGCTTTGGGGTATTCACGGTTGGGCCGGGCGCCGGATAGCTACACTTTCGCCCGCAGTACCGGCGATCTGCCCCGCAGAGACAACATCTACAAAGCTCAGTTGAATTACTCGGTGGAGCTCCATACCACGCTTTGGGACAACGACGAGGTGGCAAAGCTGGAGCAATTGCCGCACGCCTTCGATCGTCGCCAGCCCTATCAAGTTTCCGGGTTGATATTCCCCGTCCTCGCTCTCGAAGACCAGTTTATCCATCAGTGTATGCACGTGCTCTCCCACGTTTTGCAGTTCTGGGTTCGCTTGGCGTGGCTCTACGAGATCGCCGTATTTCTCCAAAGGATGCGCGCTGACGCCGCGTTCTGGCGCGCGGTGCAGGAGCGGATTGAGGGGAAGGCTTATGTCGCAAAGGCTGTCCAGCTTGTGACTCTGCTCGCCGCAAGCATCTTCCATGTGGAAAGTCCAAAAATGAGAGAGGGTGATTCTCGCACTCTGAGGCTGTGGGTTAATGAGTATGGCCATCAATGGGCCCTCCACAACCTGCCTGGGAGCAAGCTGAGCCTCTTTCTTTTTCGTGAGTTCATGGACGAAAAGCGATGGCAGAGGCTGCAGCGGCAGCGCCTGTTTCCTGTACACCGCCCGCACTCTGCCACCCCGGTGAACGCCTCCCACCCCCGGCGCGGCATGCGCGCCCGGCTCGCTGAATGCGGCTATGCCGGACAGCGCCTTGCGTTTCACATCCGCGAGACCTGGCGCTACTTGTGCGAAAAAGCGAGTTGGCAGCGGCGCTTAAGGCGAATAGAAGCCCCGGCGTGCGCCCCGCTGGAAAGCGTGATACGGTGAAGCGTTCGTGGGCATGGCTGCGTACCATCGCCGTCTTGACCGCTTCACAACGGTCACTGCTCTGCCTTAGCCTGGCTCTGATGTTTGTGGCACGGCTTGCCAGCCTGGTGTTACCCGCCTCCTCGCGTTTTCTGATTGACAACGTGCTGCACGGCGGACAGCACTGGGTCTTGCTGCCGTTGGTGGGTGCCATTGCCGGCGCAACTCTGGTGCAGGCTACAGCTGAATACTTTCGCACACGGCTGAGCGCGCGCGCTAATGAAAACTTGGTGGCGGAATTGAAGGTGCAGCTCCACCGCCACATCACCCAGTTGGGTCTTCGGGACTACGAGGAAAGCGCCAGCGGTTTATGGCACTCCCGCATCACCAACGACCTTGAGGGAATTCGAAACCTGCTTGGCCCGGGACTGGTGGAATCGGCGGGAAGCATTTTGACGGTGCTCGTCACTCTGGCGATTCTGGTATACATCAGCCCGCAGCTTACGGCCGTGGTGGTGGTGTGCGCCGGTTTATTCGCCCTTGCTGTGCTGCGGCTGATTCGCATCATGCGCCCCATCCTTATAGAGCGGATGCAGATGCAGGGGGAGCTGGGGAGCTTTCTGGCGGAATCTCTGCGCGGCATGCGGGTGGTGAAGGCATACAGCGCTGAGTTGCGCATGCAGGCGGCATTCGAACAGCGCGTTCGCCGGCTGTCATCGAACCTGCTGCGTTCCGCCGATCTGCACGCGACTGTCGCTTTTTTGACGACCTTGCTCTCAGGTCTGGTGATCGCCCTCCTCACCTACCTGGCGAGCAGGGCCGTGCTGGCCTCCGGCATGAGCATTGGGACGGTGGTTGCCTATTTCGTTTTCGTCGGGTTTCTTGTGCCGCCCTTGATTCAGCTGACCCGTGCGGGAGCGCAGTTTACGGATGCTATGGCAATCCTGGAACGTACGCGGGAAGTGCTGGAACTGCCGGCGGAGCCGCAATCGGGAAGGCGTTCCCGGGACTTGACCCGCTGTGACGGCGAAATCGCTTTTGAAGATGTCTCGTTTACCTATGGCGGGACGGAGCCGGCGCTGCTCAACGTCTCCTTCAACGCACTGCCGGGCACCATAACCGCCCTGGTCGGCTCGTCGGGAGCCGGCAAATCCACCATCATCAACTTGATTGCTGGCTTCTATGAGCCGACCTCCGGGCGAATCACGGTGGATGGAATTGATTTGACTACCATCACCTTGCAGTCTTACCGGCGGCTGCTGGGTATCGTCCTGCAGGAAGGAATGGTGTTCGACGGCACGATTTACGAGAATGTACTTTTTGGCTGTCCGCAGGCAAGCCGGGAAGACGTTCTGGCCGCCTGCCGGGCAGCGTACGTGGATGCGTTTGTGTGCCGCCTCCCGAGTGGCTACGAGACCAGGATCGGAGAGAATGGGGTTAAGCTTTCTGCCGGCGAGAGGCAGCGCATTGCCATCGCCCGTGCCATCATTGCTGACCCGCGCGTGCTTATCCTGGATGAGGCCACCTCCAGTCTGGACATGGAATCGGAGCTTCTGGTTCAGCGCGCGCTGCGTGGCTTGATGGCGGGCCGCACTACTTTTATTGCTGCCCATCGGCTATCCACTGTGCAATGCGCTGACCAAATCCTTGTGGTTGACGGCAAACGAGTGGTCGAGCGTGGCCGCCACGAAGCGCTTTGGGCTAAGCAGGGGAGGTATCGTCAAATGATGCAGGCGGCAAACGACGCAGCATTGGCGCCCATCGCCAGTGCGCCCGATGGCGACAACTCGATCCAAGCCGCTGCGTTAGCAAGCGATTATGTTCAGGAGCCAACCGTATAACCTGAACGATTGCGGCGTTACTCTGATTCCCCGGCCAGGTCGCAGGATGCAACCCCAGCCCGCTTGTCTGACGCTGGGCTGCCCTTCTTTAGTGGTCGGCGGCAGGGATTTTCGTGTGTTTCCTCTCAATTCTCATTCTGCTGCTGCTGATAGAGAGGATCGTATGTGCCCGGATCGTAATCCTGGCCGTATTTGTTTTTGTGGTGCGTGAGCGAGGTATTTTCTACAACGTGAATGGCGGCCAGCGACACTCCAGTTTCCGGTATGGTGACCGTGCGGGTCAATGATTTCAGCACATCCGCTGTGGATCCTTCGTACCACACTTGCAGTTCATAGACGCCAGGCGGCACGTCGGGAATGCTGAACTCTCCCGACCGTCGGGAGATCGCATAATAGGGCGTGTCCAGTGCTATCACTACCGCGCTCATTTGGGCATGAATGTTGCAGAATATATAGCTGAT
This sequence comes from Terriglobales bacterium, assembly GCA_035308585.1. Classification (GTDB taxonomy): domain Bacteria; phylum Acidobacteriota; class Terriglobia; order Terriglobales; family Acidobacteriaceae; genus JAICWP01. The sequence goes on along the minus strand of DATGGJ010000219.1, from coordinate 5,099 downwards.
CCCGGGCTTGTCGAAATGAACCCGCCGGCTCGTGCCCGCTTCATACAGCCCGAGATCGAAGCGCTTGCCTTCGAATAGGGAAAAAACGTTATGAAAAAATGGATCGTGGTTGGGAAACTCCACCGCCGCTCCGGCCGGTACCACCAGGATATGCGGATGGAAAGCTTTGTCCCGCTGCACCAGTCGAAGCGGCACGGTAGCCTTAAAGTCGCGCAGCAGCTCTGAGTGCGATACCGCCTGGACTTTTGGCGTCAGCCACAGCACCACGTTCGCGTTGTCGCTTTTGCTGTGTCGTCGGGCGTGATCAATGAGCAGCACCTGCCCTCGGACCGTGGCCTGACCCCACGCCAATGACGCCACACCAAGCATTAGCGCCCCGAGAGCCCACTTCCCAACTATGTTTATGGTTCGGATGAACATCTCAGAACAACACCCCCATCACAAGGTTGACTTGCCCGGCGTGCTGTTCTCCCGTGTTTATTTCGAAGGTGCGAATCTGCCGGTACTCCAGCGAAAACAGCAGGTCGGAGCGCGGTCGGTAGATGGTGTTAAAGAGGTAGCCCGAATTCCTGGCCAGACCTGGGTCCAGGTAGTACTGACCGTAAGCTGAGCTTTGCCCATAGCTGAAATCGCGCAGTTCGGAGGCGAAAGCATTATCCACGCCAAAGCCGGCGTTGAACTCAAGCTTGGATTGCGGCTGGAATTTGAGCTGCGACCACCCGCCGATAACGTCCAAGCCTCGTATTCGGGTGGTGCTGACCTCAGGCGGTCCGCCGAAGACCACACTCCTGTCACCCGCAGCCCCGAAGCCACCCAGTCCGCGCCCTCGATAAAATTCTCCTTGCAGCCTGAACAGCGATCCCAGGGGAATCGTCCAATCCGCTGTCCCTGCCCAACTGTCTAGCTTCCGTCCAAAGCCCCAGTTTTGCCGCCCGTAATAGCCGCCTGCGGCCAAGCTCATGTCTTGCCCGAAAACCTTGGCATTCCATGTCACCCGTGTTCCATACCCTGGCTGCCGCGAAGATTCGCCCGCCTGTGGCCCCCGGTAGAAGGTCCCGCTCGGCGGTTCGCCGCTTACCGAATCAAGAACTCCCGCCGACAAGGAAATATTCGAGGAGTCCGAAAGAGCGACCCTGCGCTCCACGCGCAACTGTGGTACCCACGTCCACAGATTGCCCATGTATGCCAGCGCTGGCGTGGCCAGGGTTGCGACGGAAGTGGGGGAAAGCGGCGAAAATAGAGGCGCATCCTGCCCGCCCACCAATGACGTGTTGGTCCAATCCAGTCTTACCGTCCCCGTTCGCAGGCGTGCCACTCCAAACGTCGCCCCGTTCGGCGTGTTGGGAAATCCCCCGGCAAAATCGAACTGTGCGTCTCCACGAATGTGTGCCCCCTGCCAATCCGGCCCCATTACCGACAATCCCACCTGCGACTGGCGAAAGGTCGCTCCCGTGCTTCCATGCGTCTGGCCGGCCGGCGTTTCCTCGGCCACGGAAGGCAGATCCACATTGTTGACGGTGCCGAAGTTGCTGAACAGATTGAACACCGCGATTCCGGACAATCGCACCCGATAGCGGGAGGCGCTTTCCACCTTGGTCTGGTATTGCTCAGCCAGTTCACCCGTGAGCAACCGGTACTCCTCTTCCAACTTACCTATTCTGTTCTGAGGCGAATTCTGCCCGGCAGAATCGTTCGCAGACGAGGGGCTCGCAGGCGCGCTCTCCTGGACAACTGCAGCCGCAGAATCAGGTTCAACAGCGCCGTTCGGCCCGGCCGCTTGCGGATGTTGCGCCGTTTGCGAATGTTGCGCAACATCAGCCGCAAGTTCACGGCGCAACGCCAGCGTCTCCTGCCGGTACTGCTCTGCTTCTTTGTGCACCTCTGCAACGGCGGCGCGCAACTCCAGCACCTGCTGCTGCAGTTGTTTCACGGCCTCGGTCAGAGCAGTGTTGTCAGCTTCCGGTGACGTCGAAGGGTTCTGGGCCCAACTCAGGCCCGTAAAGACCATAATCGCGACAAGGCCCGTTATCCATCTCCAACCTGTTCTCAGCGGCATGCTGGTAGCTCCCGGTACGCTGATTAGTTCATGCACAATCACCTTGCGGCTGGCAAGCAGTTCCTCGCCTCGTGCTTCGCAGGCGCGGCCAGGTTATCGCCATAGTTTTCCTTTATTGTGTTGCCATCCGGGCATTGCCTGGCATCGCCTGCGAACCCCTGGCGCGTGGAAGAAAGACTACGAAGGTGCTTCCTTCCTGCGTTGTGCGCTGTAGCTGTACGTCGCCGCCGTGGTCCTGCAAGATTTTTTGCACAATCGTAAGTCCAAGCCCGGTTCCATTTTCTTTCCCCTGGCTGAAGAAGGGTTCAAAAATCCGCTCCCGAATTGTTTCCGGAATGCCGTGCCCGTTGTCGGCAATGCTGATTTCCAGGCCGGCGGTGGTTTCAGCAATAGTGATCTCGACCTTGCCGCCTTGCGCCGGCAGCGACTCGCAGGCGTTGCGCACCAGATTCTGGAAGGCGCGTTCCAGCTTCTTAGGTTCAAAGATTCCTTCGCTATTCCCATTGCACTTCACCTGCACGTCAATATCGTGAAAACCCGGGTGCGCCTGCACGGATTGCACGGCCCGATGCACGGTCTCCTCCACTGACGCCGGCGACAGGCGCAGGGATTCACGGCTGCGGGAAAACTCCAACAGCGAATCGAGCAGATCGGTCATCTGGTTTACCCCGACTCGCACCTCATTGTAGAGTTCCTCGCGCTCCGCGCTGTTGCGGTTGGTTGCGCTTAAAAATTCGGCATTGGCCATAATCGCAGCCAGCGAGTGCCGCAGGTCGTGCGAAATTGAGCTCGCCATCCGCCCGATCGTGGCCAGTCTCTCTGAGTCCAGAAGTTGCTGCTGAATAGCATGCAGGCTGCTGCGCATTCGCCCAAACGCCGCCCTCACTTCAGCCACTTCATCGCTGCCACCGCTGGCCAAGGGATAAGAGAAGTCGCCTTTCGCCAGAGCCCGCACGCCCGCAACCAGGTCCCCCAGGGGGCGGGTGAAAGTGTAGGAAATGATGTACACCATGGCTGCGCCTGCAAGCACGGCTACGAAACCCACTCCCAGGAGGCTCGAATCCAGCCGGCCGAGAAAGGCGGTCGCCTGGTCCAAAGATTTGAGCACGCTCAATCGGACCGGAGGCCCGGAGTCGCGCGCCAGCTCTACCGAAGCCACCAGGAACCGTTCCCCACCCAGTTGCACTTCATTCAGTCCCATGCCGCCCGCCGACTGCGCACGCTGTCGCAGTAACTCTGTCTCCTGAGGAGCTGAAAGGGTGCTGCGAACTACCTCGTTGCCGTAACGGAAGGCCACTTGGCTGGCCGCTATCTGGCTGATTTCGCGCAGCACTGCATCATCAATCTCGTAGCCAATCGCCAGGAATCCAAGCAAGCGGTTATGGGCGGCGGTTCCGAAGTAGATCGGCTGCACTGACACTTCGTAGAGGTGATTGCTGCCATACCACCAGTGGTTGGAGTGGTCTTCCGTCTGGGACCGACGCAGAGCCTGTTGCGCCTGCTCGCGCGTCAATCCCGGACCGGCGGCGTGCAGGGCCATGATTTTGTTTGCCGGGTCGCTCAAAACCAGCAGGTCCGCTTCCGCTAATCTCCAAACGTCTTGCGACGCATCCTGGATCGTGGCTGCGTCCGGGGCGGTCATCAGGGCACGCAGGGTGGGCATATCAGCCAAAAGCCGGGCCGTGCGATCCAGGCCCAGCTCTCTCTGGCGTTCCAGGTTCTGAAATGTGGAAAGTGAGTTGTGCAGGTCTTCTGAGATCTGCCCCCGAACTTGCCTTCCCATGATTCGCCGTGCCACCAGCAAGCTCGCCGAGGTCAATCCCACCGAGACCAGCACCAGAGAAAGTAGCAGCTTGCTCCGAAGGCGCATTTTTATCATGACAGGCGACCGCGGCTGTTAAGGTACAAACCGGTAGCCGGCACCATGCACTGTGCGGAAATGCACCGGGTTCGTCGAGTCTTTTTCCAGCTTCTGACGCAGCTTCAGCAGATGATTGTCCACAGTCCGGGTTGTGGGATAGTGCTGATAACCCCACACTTCATTGAGCAGTTCTTCCCGAGAGATCACACGTTCCGGGTTCTGCACCATGAACTTCAGCATCTTGAATTCCTGGCTGGTCAGCGGAATCGACTGCCCTGCCCGGGTGACCTGCATACGAGAAAAGTCCACTGATATATCCGAAAACTGGAAGACCTGGCTGGGAACGGGACGCGCAGTGTGCCGGATTCCCGCCCGCACCCGGGCCAGCAGCTCTCTCGGGCTGAAGGGCTTGGTGACGTAATCGTCGGCCCCCAGCTCCAGCAACAGGACCTTGTCCATCACGTCAGCCGCAGCGCTCAGAATGATGACGGGAATCGAGGGGAACTGCTGCTTCATTTCCCGGCACACATCGCGCCCAGGCATGCCCGGAAGGCGGAGATCGAGTATCACCGCAGTGGTTGCATTCGCACGCAGGGCGGCAACGCCGGAAGGGCCATCGGATACTAATTCAACCGTAAATCCTTCCGCTTCAAACAGGCGCTTCAGAGCCCGCTGTACACCCGGATCATCCTCGACTACCAGAATGCGGTCCATGTTTCCCGTAGGTATTCGTGTTGGGTACTCCCACCTCTGGGCGGCCCCTCCCGGAGGACACCTCTGGGTCGAGGTGACGCCAAGCGCATCCCCATGCCTGCTTGTCCGTGCTGGTTGTCGGCTTGATTGCAGAACTCGACAACTCCACTGAGTGCTTTGACACCTTCCCGTTACGTAAAACGCATTTTTACTCCACTTTCATCCCTGGACCTGCATTTGTCTCCAAAAATTTGCAAAATTTTTACAAAATCCTGACAAATGACCGCCTCGGCTTGGTTAATGTCGCCCCAACAGTTGGAATCGCGACGATGAGTTTCTTGGACACTCCCCGCTACTACCAGTACGTGCAGGGGCGCTCGCGCCAGACGCATTGCCGAAACGGCCATCCCCTCACGTCCCAGAACACGCGGTTGCAAACCTGTGAGCGCAACGGCAGGACCTACGTGGTTCGCAGTTGCCGTGCCTGTG
>DATGGJ010000218.1:0-6039 GCA_035308585.1 Terriglobales bacterium | reverse complement strand
GGTCCTGCAGCCGCCGCCGGAATGGTCAGCAGGGTGACCGCCACCGCTATCGCCAGCAGGATGGCAAACAGATGAAAACGAGCCTTCATGGTCTCTCCTTGGTTTGGTACGGCATCTCTGTCCCGAGGGTTTGGGCCCTCTTGTCCAGGATCGGGACTACGTCCTGTTCTGGGACACGGCGCCCAGTATTGGACACCGCACCTGCTTAGTCCACATAACCAAGGTCATGAACCCCACTGGCGGTCACCCACTAGAGCTCTCACAGAACCAAGAATCAGCTTGCAAGAATATTGGCAAATATCAGCAAGATAACAGGTTACTACTTTCCTGCCGCTCGCCCTGCAACCGTGGAAACCAGCTTGCCAGAGCTGCTGGCAACCAGGGCGGCAGGTTGGCTGACGGCGTATAAGACGGGTGTCTGCTTCAGAGGCGAAAACCCAGCCTTTTCCATCCCCAGGCGTGCTTCTGGGTTACGCATAAAAGTCTGCCAGACAAACTCGCTGCGGGCGTTTTCCGCCATCACCAGGCTGATTCCCACGTCAATGCCCAGCACATCCCGGCTGGACCAGCCCACCAGGGGATTAAACGCGTCCACGAACCCGTACCGCCGCCAGATCTGGCTGCCGTAACGGCTGCGCAGCAGGCGCAGCACACTCACAGCCTCGGAAAAAAGAAAGGGCAGCGAGCCTGCAGCAGCGGCGGGAACGATGGTGCCATCAATCGGGCCCTGTAGCGGCGGACCACCCCAGGCCACGTACCCGCGCCGCGAATCCGATGCGGTTATGCCCCACACCCCGCCGCCATAGCTGGGAAACTGCCGGCTCAACTCCTGGCAGAAACTCCGATGCGCTTCGCAGGCCAGCACCGAATTGGCGAAGTAGTCGGCATAGTCGTCGTGCTGCCCCCGGAAATCGAACCAGGCATGCGAGAACTGGTGTATGAACAAAGGGCTGGCTCCGGCAATGAACCGATACTTCCCATACTCCATCCAGGGCCGGCGAATGCGGCGCCAGCATTCTGCTGGAATAGGATGGCGGCTGGAGCCCATGGCCAGTAAATAAAGCATCATGGACTCGCAATACGTGTCCCAACGCTGGGGACTGAAGCCGTATTCCGGTCTCCAGGAAAGCGCGAACGTGCTGGCCCCGTTCAGCGCCCAGGGCCAGCGGACACGGTCATAAATCTGGCTTGCCATGGACCGGAGGCTGGCGCTCTCGAAATACTCTCGGCAGGTCAGGACCCCGCACAGCAGGATGGCGGTGTCCACGGGAGAAACTTCCGAGAGCCTTACCCGGCGTCCATCGTGGATGTCGAGAAAATGGTAGAAGAAGCCTTGGTGATGAGAAGCATGGTTGAGCAGAAAATCCAGAGTGGCCTGGACCCGCTCTGCGATTTCGGCTCGCGGGCGGTAGCCGCGCTCGTGGCCGATGCACAACGCGGTGAGCCCAAAGCCGGTAGCGGCAATACTGGCGGTGAGACGCCTGTCGCCGCCACCGCCGGAAGCCCGGTCGCGCACCAGCCCCGTGAGCGGGTCCGCCTCATGCCAGAAGAATTCAAAGCATGCGCGCTCCAACTCATTGAGAAAGTTCTGATCGTCCGGCTCTTCTACCTCGGCCAGTAAGAGATCGGAAACACCCCTGCCGCCGGCGAAGGGCAAAACCATAGTCCCCGCGACAAAGGTCCGCAGAAATCCGCGTCTGGTCCAGTCCATTTGAAGTGGCAGCTTTGCTTTCGCGGACTAGCCCCAGCGCAATCCGGCCAGCCCGCATCGGGAGCAACCCTAAGCGCGGGCTGGGGGAGTGCCTCGGCTTCGGTGCAACATCGCGCTCTCGCCGCTCAGTATGCCCGAAGCTACTACCCTTCGTTATCAGTCAATTAGCCTAAGCAGTTACCACCTTTATTCCCTTTAAGCGCGTTTTAGGGGTCGGATGGCGGTAGTGCGGCAACGGATTAAAGTCCGAAAAATCCAGCAGCTACACGGAAAACTTGCGGAAATCTTTTGCCCGCGATGGTCCTCCGAATGCAATTACCTAAGGCGAAACCCGGGGATTGAGACAGATGTGGGGTAAAAGCAAGTAAAAATTACTTCGTTGTGGAAATTTATGAGGGTTGTGGCAATTTTCAGCTGTATTGAACCTGGTGGACCGGTTTCAGGTCTGTCCCTGCTAAGGCCAGCCAATTCCCGGCGCGGCTCGGCACCAGCCACCCCGCGTCATTCGTCAACCTTGAATTCAAACTTAAACAAAACACAGTAGATCTTTGGTTAAAGGTCAGATGAAGCAAAAGAAGAGTTTCTGGGGCGGGTGGGGCGAACGCCTTACGGCGATGCGCAACATCCCCCCTGTCCTGCACATCGTGTGGGAGTCGGGTCCAGCGGTGGTTACGGCGGGAGTTGTGCTGCGCCTTCTGGTTGCGCTGCTTCCCCTGGCCTTGCTGGCCATAACCCGGCTGATCATTGATGCCATTGTGCACACGGTGCAGACACCCACGCACCCCGTGCAGCCGCATTTCTGGTGGCTGGTGGCGGCGGAATTCTCCCTCGCCGTGCTGGGCAGCTTGCTGAGCCGGACCATTGACTTCATGGACGCTCTGCTGGCCGACAAATACACCCGCCACGTCAGCATTCGGGTGATGAAGCACGCCGCTGATCTTGACCTGATCGCCTACGAGGACCCGGTCTTTTACGACCGGCTGGAGCGGGCCCGGGTGCAGGCCACCGACCGTCTGGGCATGATTCAGCAGATCGGCAGCCTTATCCAGCAGATGGTAACGGCGATATCGCTGTCTATTTACATCATCGCCTACTCTCCCTGGTTGCTCCTGCTGCTGGTGGCCGGCGTTCTGCCCGCGTTCCTGGGAGAAAGCCATTTCGCCTTCCTGGGTTACGCCAAGAATTTCCGTCAGACTCCCATCCGGCGGCAACTGGACTATCTGCGCGTGCTGGGCGGCAGCAAGGAAGCGGCCAAGGAACTCAAGCTGTTTGGCCTTAAAGGCTTCTTGAGCGAGCGCTTCACCCGGTTGTGGGACCAGATCTACGAAGAGAATGTGGATCTCTCCCGCCGGCGGCTGATCGCCGGGGCCCTGCTTTCGATAGTCGGCACGGTCGGCTACTACTCGGCCTATGTATATGTGATCTGGCGCGCGTTGATTGGCGCCATCAGCATCGGCACCCTGACCGCTTTGACCGGCGCCATCGTGCAGGTCAGCGGCAACATCCAGCAGATTTTCTCCACCCTGTCCGGCATTGCCGACCAGGCGCTGTTCCTGACCGACCTGCTGGCATTTTTCGAAATGCAGCCGACGATCCGCTCGAAGCCGAATGCGCTGCCCGCGCCCCGGCCCATTACCCGTGGCTTCGAATTCCGCAACGTTTCGTTTTCCTACCCCGGCACCTCGCGCCTGGTGCTGGACCGGCTTAACTTTCAGCTTCGTCCGGGAGAGCGCGTCGCCCTGATCGGCGAGAACGGCCAGGGCAAGACCACCATCGTCAAGCTGATTACGCGCCTCTACGACCCCACCGAGGGGCAGATCCTCCTCGACGGCGTGGACCTGCGCGAGTACGACCTGGAAGACCTTTACCGGGAAATTGGGGTCATCTTCCAGGACTTCATGCGCTACGAACTCACCGCGCGGGAAAACATCGCGGTGGGCAAAATCGAGCAGGTAGGCGACCTCCACCTGCTGCAGAACGCGGCTTTCAAGAGCCTGGCCCACGAGGTGGTGGAAAAGCTGCCTTCGCGCTACGAGCAGATGCTGGGCCGGCGTTTTGAGGGCGGCGTGGACCTTTCCGGCGGCGAGTGGCAGAAGCTGGCGCTGGCGCGCGCGTACCTGCGCGATGCCCAGTTGCTCATTCTCGATGAACCCACCGCTTCGCTGGACGCGCGCAGCGAATGTGAAGTGTTTCAGCGCTTCTCCGAACTGACCGCGGGCAAGATGGCTTTATTTATCTCTCACCGGTTCTCCACCGTGCGCATGGCCGACCGCATTGTGGTCCTGGAAAACGGCAGGATTGCCGAAGAAGGCAGTCACAACGAGCTGGCGAGCTTGGGCGGCCGCTACGCCGAGATGTTCGAAATGCAGGCCGCCAGTTACCGCTAGGGATCCTTAAATGCCGCAGAACACTCACCTGGAGATTATTTGCGCCGAGGCCGAACGCTGGCCGGGAAACTGGCCGGAAATGTCCGCCGACCTCTCCGCCGTGCGGGCCAAGGCCGCGCCATTCGCCGCGGGCCTGACTTCCCTGCCCCGGACTAGTCCGCGCCGTTTCTTCGCGCAGCGTTGCCGCGTTTTGCGCAAAAGCCTGAAGCCGCTGTGGAGCGCCCTCGACACTCCCCTGCCCAAGGAAGCTATTGGCGACGATTTTCGCTGGCTGCACGACAACGCCCGCCTGCTCTACAGCACGCTGCAGGAGATTACCGATGGCGGCCGCACCCTTAAACCGCTGCCGCAGGCGCGCCGCCGCAATGGCGACCAAATGCCGCGCGTTCTGGCGGTGGCGGAGGGCTTTCTGGCTGCCGCCGATTACCGCTTCGATGAGCGCTCGCTCGCGGCTTATGTGGACTCCTTCCAGGAAACCACTACGCTGGAGCTGGAAGAATTGTCCGCTCTGGCCTTCTGCCTCAAGCTGGTCCTGCTGGAACGAGTGGCCGAGCGCGCGCCGCGCGTGTTGCGCGACCGGCAAGCCTGCTGGGGGGTGGGCACCTGCGTTCACAGCCTGCACGACGTAGGGCAAATTTCCTGGAAGGAAGTGCTGGAGCCGCTCATCCTTTTCGATCGCGTATTGCGCGAAGATCCGCAGCGCGCTTACGCCCGCATGGATTACGACAGCCGCGACCTGTACCGCAGGGCGGTAGCCAGGATCGCGCTTCACAGCCGGCAGACGGAAATGGATGTGGCCATCGAGGCCTTGTCCCTGGCGCGGGAAGCCTGGCATCGCCAGTATCCCGATCCGCGAATGGCGGCACGCCGTTCCCACGTCGGCTATTACCTGGTGGGCCGGGGAAGCAGCCTGCTTAAGCAACGCGTCAACTTCCAACCGCCGCTGCTGGAAAAGGTGCGGGCCTTCCTGCGCCACCATCCGGACGCCTATTACCTCACCGGCATACAAGTGATCACGTTCGGGATCATGGTGGCGGTTCTGCTGGGTGTAATCGGTACGGTTGGCTCACCCGCCATGGTTCTGCTGGCCATGCTGGCGCTGTTTTTGCCCAGTTCGCAGGCGGCGGTCGAGGTGATGAACTACCTCACGACGGTACTGCTGCCGGCGCAGATTCTGCCCAAGCTGGACTTTTCCGAGGGCGGCATTCCCGACGACTGCGTCACCCTGGTCGCCGTCCCCGCGCTGCTGCTGAACCAACGCCAGGTGAGAAAACTGGTGGAGGACCTGGAAATCCGCTACCTGGGCAACCGCGATTCCAACCTGCACTTCGCGCTGCTGACGGATTTACGCGATTCGGCGGAGCAGGCGCCGGAAGATGACCCGCTGGTCACGCTCTGCGCCGACCTGATTGCCAAGCTCAACGAAAAGTACTCCGGGCAGAGCACGGGTTCGTTCCTGCTCCTGCATCGCCACCGCGTGTATGACGAGCGCGAGGGCGTGTGGATGGGTTGGGAGCGCAAGCGGGGCAAGCTGCAGGATTTGAACAAGCTGCTGCGGCAGCAATATGACAGCTTCCCGGTGAAAGTCGGCAACACCACGGTTCTGCCCCGGGTGCGGTTCGTCATTACTTTGGATTCTGATACGGAACTGCCGCGGGGCACGGCGCAGCGCATGGTGGGAGCGCTCTCCCATCCTCTGAACCGCGCTATCGTGGACAACCGGCGCAACGTTGTGGTTTCCGGTTATGGAATTCTGCAACCGCGCGTGGGCGTCAGCGTGCACAGCGCCGCCCGCTCGCGCCTGGCCCATATTTACTCCGGCCAAACCGGCCTCGACATTTACACTCACGCCGTCTCCGACGTCTACCAGGACCTGTGCGGCGAGGGCATCTTCGCCGGCAAAGGGATCTACGAAGTGGATACTCTGCACCAGGTGCTGGA
>DATGGJ010000217.1:0-5164 GCA_035308585.1 Terriglobales bacterium | reverse complement strand
TGCCGGTCTATTCCAGCATTAACGGAGTGCCGCTGCCGGGCTGCGACCCGCTGGTCACTTCCGGCTGCAAGCAGGACTTCCGCCCCGCCGACCCCAATTTTGGCTTTGTGCTCTACGTGAAGCCCATCGGCTTCTCCATTTACAACGCCGGCACCGCTACGCTGCGCAAAAACTTTTCCAACCACTTCAATGTTCTGGCTAACTACACCTATTCCAAGTCCATCGACATTTCAACTACGGTCAACCTGCCCAACACTCCTGAAAACTATCTGTTTCCCCAGTACGATCGCGCGGTAGGCGACAACGACATTCGCAACCGCTTTACCCTGGCGCTGCTCACCGACACACCCGCGCAGTGGCCGCGGCTGGTGCGCGATTTCAAGTTCTCCCTGCTGAACAACCTGCAGAGCGCCCGATACTTCACCATCAATACCGGATTTGACACCAATGGCGACATCTTTCCTTTTCCTGACCGGGTGGGCGTGAGCGCGCGAAATGCCTACAAGGGCGACCCTTACTACGACACCGATTTCCGCGTGCAGCGAGTGATCCCGATTTCAGAGCGGGTGAAGACGGAGGCTAGCCTCGAGATCTTCAACCTGTTCAACCGGCCCAACGTGCTCGATGTGGACCATGTCTACGGCGCGCCCGATTTCATCGGTCCGGTGCCGCAGGCCTTTGGCGACCACGTTTCCAGCCCGGCGAATCCCAGTTTTGGCTCGCCCAAGTTTGTTTCCCCGGCCCGGGAACTGCAACTGGCCCTCCGGTTCACTTTCTAGAAGGGACGGGTGATATTCTGGGCGCCGCTCGCCTGACAACGTTGAGGTGCTGCAAACCGTGGTGAAACCTTATACCGCAGTGGGCCTTATCCCTTCGGTACGGGGAATCCGCCGCCGCAAGGACATCAAAATCAACCTGGACCATCTGAAGCACCTGGTCAAGGCGGCTAGCTGGCTCTCCGCCCTCGACATCCCGGTGCGCCTCATCGCCTTCCCCGAGGGCGCGCTGCAGGCTTTCAACGACGAAGTGCTTGACCTGGACCACGTTAAATTCGCCCGCGAGTGCGCCATTGACATTCCCGGCGAGGAGACCGAGGAACTGGGCAAAATCGCCCGCGAATACGACGCCTTCATCATCGCTCAGGCCAAAGCCCGCCACCCTGACCTGAAGGACCGCTACTTCAACGTGGGCTTTATTATCAATCCCCAGGGCAAGGTAATCCTGCAGCACTACAAAGTTTCGCCGCTATTTCCGGTGGAGCACTCGGTCTGCCCTCATGATGTATACGACTGGTGGGTGGAAAAATACGGGCGCACCCTGGACGCGTTCTGGCCGGTAGCGGATACCGCCATTGGGCGGCTGGGCATCATGATGGCCAACGAAGGTTCGTACCCGGAGAATGCCCGCGCCCTGGCGCTGAACGGCGCCGAAGTGGTGTACCGCGCCTCCTACCCGCATCCGGCAACCGGCAACGAGATCTTTGAAATCCAGAGCCGCGCCCGCGCCCTGGACAACAACTTCTATATTGTCGCTCCTAACATGGGCACCTACTACCTGTTTCCCGAAGAGACCACGCCCATCGACACATTTGGCGGGCGCTCATTCATCATTAATTACAAGGGACAGATCGTGGGACGCCAGGAGTACGGGGCGGGCTCAACTTACGTGGCGGGAGTGGTGGACATTGAGGCCCTGCGCGATCACCGGGCGCGAGCGCAGTGGGATAACTGGCTCAAAGACGTGCGCACCGAACTGTACCAGATCCTTTATGAACAACCGATTTATCCCAAGAACCTGTACCTGAAGCGGGCCCCCATGAAGCATGCCGAGTATCGCGAGAAGATCATCAAACGGCAGATTCGATTGATGCACGATCGAGGCATCTGGAAGAAGCCGGGGCGCTGATCCCACAAACTTCCAGGTTGGACATCATTGTGGTGCCGGACAGAAACGTATTCCCCTCATGATTTTGGGTGTATGCTTAGGGGCATCTGGGATGGCTATCTGGAGACCCCTGAGCATTCTTCTGGCATTAATACGGTTATCTGAACCCTACTAGGCCCGCAAACAACCTGTGAGCCGTGGAACCTGGAAGACCTTAAGGTTTCACCGGGAGAAATGCCATGAAGCAGACCTTCGCAATTGGCATCGGGGGAGCCGCCGGCCAGGGTGTGGCCACACCGGGCGACATCTTCGCCAAAATCTTTATTCGCCGTGGGCTGCATCTGAACGCCTACAACGCCTATCAGTCGATTATTCGCGGCGGCCATACCTTTCTAACCATTCGAACCGGTCCGGAAAAGGTTACGAACATGGGCGACCGCATTGATCTGCTGATCCCGTTGAATCAGGACAGCATCAATCGCCACCTCGGCCTGCTCACCGCCGGCGCCGCATGTATCTATAACGCCGATACGATTCATCCGGGGGCGGCCGGAAGCGGCGTACAACTCTGCCCGCTTCCGGTGGCGAAACTGGCTGACATCAGCCGGAATAAGGTCGCCCAGAACACCCTGGCCATCGGCGCCAGCCTCAACATGATGGGCATCAGCTTTCAGGCGCTTGAAACCATTCTTGCCGAGCAGTTCAGGAAAAAGGGCGACGCCGTGATTGCCGAAAACGTCGCCGTCGCCCGTGCGGGCTACGACTACGCCGCTTCGAACTTCAGGCCTTTTGCCCGCCCCCTGCCCATGACTGACAACCGCTACGCGGTGCTCAGCGGAAATACCGCGCTGGCCATGGGTGGCGCGGCAGCGGGTGTGAAGTTTTACTGCGCTTACCCCATGAGTCCCTCCACCGGCGTCCTGCACTGGATGGCGGCGCACGCCCGCAAGGCCGGCATCATGGTCCGACAGGTGGAGGATGAAATTGGTGTCGTCAATATGGCCATCGGGGCTTCGCACGCCGGCGTTCGCTCCATGTGTGCCACCTCCGGCGGTGGTTTCGCGCTGATGAGTGAAGGCTTGGGGCTGTCTGCCATGATGGAGACGCCGGTCGTGGTGGTTGACTGTCAGCGGGCGGGTCCCTCCACAGGCGTTCCGACGAAAACCGAGCAGGGCGACCTGTGGCAGATGCTCGGCGCCGCTTTTGGCGACTATCCCCGCGTCATCGCCGCCCCGCTCGACATCGAGGATTGCTTCAAAATCGTCCCCCAGATCTTTAATGTCGCCGACCGCTTTCAATGTCCCGGCATCGTGCTCTGCGACCTGCTGCTTTCGGAAGGGCGGCTCAGCGTGAATCCCCCAAGCCTGGACTTCAATGCGGTCATTGACCGGGGTGAACTGATCACCACGGCCCCCGATGCAGGCGATGGACTTGGCGAGCCGGGGGAATACAAGCGTTATCACATTACCGAGAGCGGTATCTCCCCGCGCGCCATCCCGGGCGTCCCAGGTCACACCCACACGGCGGCAAGCGACGAACACGATGAGGACGGCGTCCTGATCAGCGACGAATTTACCAATACCGCCAAGCGACGCGCCATGATGGAAAAGCGCATGCGCAAGGTAGGCGGCATCGAAGCCATCGTTCCGCCCCCCACCCTGGAGGGTCCGCGGGATGCTGATGTCACCCTGATCGGCTGGGGTTCCACCGCGGGCGTCATTGCGGAGGCTTGCGAGATCCTCAGCGAGCAAGGAATCTCGGCCAACCACCTTCCCATCCGCTGGCTTGTCCCCTTGCACGGGGATGCTATCCGCGGCCTGCTGCAGGGCGCTCGCCACGCCATTATCGTGGAGAACAACTACAGCGGCCAGTTTGCCCGCTATCTGCGCAGCGAAACCAGCTACGTCCCCAAGGGATACATCCGCAAGTACGACGGGGAACCTTTCATGCCCCACCACATTGTGGAGGCGGTAAAGGAACAGCTGAATGGAGACACCACCCTTTCAGTTCCAGCCCACGAGATCATGGTGTGAGGAGATAAGAAGATGGCGACAGTGGCAGCTTCCAAGCAACTGGCGAAGGCCGATCTGAAAGGCAGGGTCGATCCCGATTGGTGTCCTGGCTGCGGCGATTTCGGTGTCCTGGCGGCCGTTGAGAAAGCCCTGGTCGAGCTGCAGATCCCCAACCATGAGGTGGTCACCATCAGTGGTATCGGCTGTTCCTCCAACTTTCCCGGCTTCATCAATACCTACGGCATGCACACGCTGCATGGCCGGGCGCTCGCGGTCGCCACCGGTGTGAAGCTTGCCAACCATGCGCTGACCGTACTGGTTACCGGCGGTGATGGCGACGGCTTCGGCATCGGCGGCAATCACTTCCTCCACTCCATGCGCCGCAACGTTGACCTGCTTTACATCGTCATGGATAACCAGATTTACGGGCTCACCACCGGGCAGACCTCCCCCACGAGCCGCATCGGCATGAAGACCAAGAGTATGCCCTTCGGCAATATCGAAGCGCCGGTTAACCCGATTTCACTGGCTTTGACAGCCGGAGCTACGTTTGTCGCCCGGGGATTCAGCGGGGAACAGAAGCACCTCACCGAACTTATCAAGCAGGGCATCCGGCATCAGGGCTTTTCGTTCCTGGATGTCTTCAGCCCTTGTGTGACGTACAACCACGACAATACCTACCAATGGTTTCGTCCGCGGGTGAAGAAACTTGAGGAGGACCCCGCCTACCAGCCCTCGGACTGGCTGGCCGCAATGGAGAAGTCTTTGCTCTGGGGTGAGGAAATCCCTATTGGGAAGTTCTTCGAGCGCACGGACCTGCCGAGCCTGCACGCCGCCGAACCGGTGCTGACCCAAGGGCCGCTCGTAAAGCAACCTCTTGGCGTCCCACCCGACATAGCTCGCTCGTTTGTCGAGGAATTGATGTAACCGGGTACCACAATTCGCCGCCCGCTGGATTCGGCGCCGGCACCCGTAAAGCGGGAGCTGGCGCTGTAGTGGGGCATCCGCTTCTCGCTCCGCCGGCGCCGCCGCCCTCCGTGCCCGTCGATTCCGGCCGTTCGCTCATGCTATTCCCCGTACGGCGCAACTTCCCTACCCTCGCCGCCTGCCAAAAAGACATCTCCTCTGCTGAATCTGCCGGACATAATCATGTGCCGACGACACCCTTCCGACAGGCTTGCCAATCCCCGCCGCCAGGACTACTATGTTTCGCGCCCGGGCCAACGATGAAGGGAATAGCATGTTCAGAGGCTGAAACCTTGCAGCGA
>DATGGJ010000216.1:0-7328 GCA_035308585.1 Terriglobales bacterium | reverse complement strand
CACAGGCCAAAACTGCCAGCCCTACCAGTACCAGGGCGGCCGGACTGTAGGTGCCCATGCCAAAGCGACCAAGTAACATGGCGATGGTGAGCAACACCGCGGCCAACAGCCAGCGGAACTGGGCGCCTCGGCTTGGCGACTGCATGCGCTTAAGCTAGCATGCGCCGCAAGCGCTTTCGTTATCTCGCAAGTTGCGGCCACCCTGGCTGCTTCTTTAGAATGAAGTTTTCCACGAGCAAACCCCATGATTCATTTTCCGGTGCCCGAGGCACTTACTTTCGATGACGTGTTGCTGTTGCCCGCCCGCTCCGACGTGACCCCGGCCACGGTCAACACGCAGACCCGGCTCACGCGCAACATCACGCTGAACATTCCCATCATCAGCGCGGCCATGGACACGGTGACCGAGTCGCGCATGGCCATCGCCCTGGCACAGCAGGGAGGCATCGGCATCATTCACCGCAACCTGAGCGTCGAGCAGCAGGCCAATGAGGTGGACAAGGTAAAGCGGTCGGAAAGCGGCATGATAGTGGACCCCATCACCATGTCGCCCGACGACAAGGTGGCCGACGCGCTGGAAGTGATGCGCCAGTACAAAATTTCCGGCGTGCCCATCACCAAGAACAAGAAGCTGGTCGGTATTCTTACCAACCGCGACCTGCGCTTCGAAACCCGTACCGATGTTCCCATCAGCAAGGTGATGACCAAGGACAACCTCATCACCGTGCCCGTGGGCACCACCCTGGAAGAGGCCGAAAAAATTCTGCACAAACACCGGGTGGAAAAACTGCTGGTGGTGGATGACAAGTACAACCTGAAGGGCCTTATCACGGTCAAGGACATCCAGAAAAAGCTGAAGTACCCCAACGCGGCCAAGGACTCACAGGGACGCTTGCGGGTGGGCGCAGCCATCGGCGCCACGGGCGATTACCTGGAGCGGGCCCAGGAGATGGCCAAGATGAAGGTGGACGTGCTGGCCATTGACAGCGCCCACGGCCATTCCAGCCGGGTGCTGGAGGCCATCAAGACCATCAAAGCTAAGCTGCCGGAAGTGGAACTGCTGGCGGGCAACGTGGGCACGTTTGACGGCGCCTGCGAACTGGCGCGCAGCGGCGCCGACGCGGTCAAGGTGGGCATTGGCCCGGGCTCCATTTGCACCACCCGCATTGTGACCGGGGCGGGCGTGCCCCAGATCACTGCCATTGCGGAAGCCTATCGCGCCACTCGCGATGCGCAGATTCCTATCATTGCCGATGGCGGCGTCAAGTATTCGGGCGATGTGACCAAAGCTCTGGCCGCGGGAGCATCCGTGGTCATGATTGGTTCGCTGTTCGCGGGCACCGACGAGAGCCCGGGAGAAACCATTCTTTACCAGGGCCGCTCCTTCAAGCAGTATCGCGGCATGGGCTCCTTGGGCGCGATGGCTGCCGGCTCCGCTGGAGCCGAACGCTATTTTCAGCAACTGGATGGCGGCGAGGCCTCCACCGGCATGACTACCGAGGAAGGCGACCAGAACCGGCTGGCCAAGCTGGTTCCAGAGGGCATTGAGGGCCGCGTGCCTTACCGGGGAACCATATCCATGATCGTGACCCAACTTGTGGGAGGCTTGCGTTCCGGCATGGGCTACTGCGGGTGCGGCAGCATTCCCGAACTGCAGCAGAAGGCCCGATTTGTGCGCATCAGCATGGCGGGCTTGCGTGAAAGCCACGTGCATGACGTGATCATTACCCGGGAAGCGCCCAATTATCGGCTGGAGTAGGAAAAGCAGGGTTGAGCCGTTAGCATTGAGCACTTAGAGCGCCCGCATTCACGCCAATCCGAAAGATTCGCCGCCGGCGTGCTGACTCCGGCACCTCCGTTCACTGCCTGAATGCCACGGGCCGGGTGGTAAGTGCTATTCTGAATTTGCAATCCCTCAAATCTCCATGACAAATTCCGGCTCGAACCCATTTCCCCGGCGTGAATGGACTGCGGCGCTGCTGTGGCTCACGCTGATTGCCATCGAGTCCACCCCGTGGTTCTCGTTCCAGAACACCGGCCATGTGTTGTACCAGCTGGTAGCTTCGCTGCTCGGGCCGGTCAACGAATCGGGAGTGACCATGGCCAACACCGTGCTGCGCGAGGTGGGCCATGTGACCGGGTATGGGGTTCTGAGCTGGCTGCTGTTCCGCGCCTGGCGGGTGACGCTCGGTTCCTCCCACGCCGTGTCCTGGATGCTTTCCTGGTCGGTGATTGCCTTCTTCATGACGGCCGCAGTGGCCAGCCTGGACGAGTGGCACCAAACTTTTCTGCCTTCGCGCACCGGCAAGATTCAGGACGTTTTTCTGGACAGCGCCGCCGCCCTGGCGGTGCAGGCGCTTCTGTTTGTACTCCTGCGGAGAAGCCGGGCAGGGCACATGGAGGAGAAGCAGACCGTGACGGTGGGAGACTGAGAAAACCAGCAATCAGCTGTTAGCATTTAGCCCTTCAACTGACTCGCACTGTGCGATTTGAAAACACGCCCGCCAGAAGCATTCCCGCCGCTATCGCAGCCAAACCGGCTGACAAATAGAACGGAAGCCGCGGACCGTAGTGCTTCCACAACTCGCCGGTAATAATACTGGAGAGCAGTACAGCCACGCTGCTGACGAAAAAGAAGATGCCGAAGGCGCGGCCGCGCGTCTCATTTCCCGTGGACTGAGCCACCAGGGCACGCAACACGGGATTGGTGAGCGCGTAGAACAGGCCATAACACGCCATCGCCGCCCACAACGCGCCCTGGGAAGGGGCGAGGGCGAAAACGAAATAGACGGCGGCAAACACCAGGTAGCCTCCAGCCGCGATGGCGCGTTTGGAGACGCGGTCGGCGAGCCGTCCGGCGGGCCAGGACAGCGCCGTATAGGTCAGGTTGAACACCAGGCCCAGCAGGGGCGCATGGCGCGTCGGTATGCCCGCATCGTGCGCGCGCAGCACCAGGAACATGTCGCTGGAGTTCCCTAAGGAAAACAGGCCAACGGCGAATAGCAGGTAATAAAAACTCGCGGGCAGGCGGACATCGGTTGTTTCCGCCGCAATCGCGCTGGCCGGCGGTTCGGTGGTAAGGGCTTGGAGCACGGGGCTGTCCATCCGCCCGTCATCAGCTTCGGCGGGGAATCCGGAAGCAGGCTGCGTACGCCGGCCCGTCTCGCGAATGAAAAGGGCCGCAAAGACGGCCAAGGCGCCAGGGATTGCCGCCACCCAGAAGACGCCCCGAAAGCCGAAGTGGACCAGCAGCCCTAGCGCTATCAGGGGACCAGCGATGGCGCCGGCCGAATCCATGGCCTGCAGCAGCCCGAAGGCGGAGCCGATCTTCTGCTGCGGCACCGATTCGGCCAGCATCACGTCTCGCGGCGCGCCACGCATGCCCTTGGCCAGGCGGTCGCCAAAGCGCACCAGCAGCACCTGCCACCAGGAGGTTGTTACCGCCAGCACAGGCTTCAAAACGTTCGCTACCGCGTATCCCGCAACCACCAGCGGCTTGCGTTGCCGGATGCGGTCGGTGAGCAGCCCGGAAAACAGTTTGGCGAAAGAGGCAACGCTCTCCGCCACTCCTTCAACCAGCCCCAGCCTGGCCGGACCCGCGCCGATGGTGAGCAGGAAGGCGGGCAGAATCCAGTACGCCATTTCGCTGGCGGTATCGTTAAAGAAGGAGGTAGCGCCGAAAACGTAAAGATTGCGTGAGCGGTCGTCCTCAGGAGGCCGGGCAGGCATGCGGGTGTTGTATCACGAGTGCGAAGCGGGAGGCAGCGCCGGCTTCAGTACAGGGCGCCGTACTTGGTGGCTACCCAACGGCCGTCCTTCTGCATGGTGGTGACCCAGAGATCCTCAGGATAGGTGTTGGAGCCGTCGCGGCGGGTCACATGGTAATGCAGGATAACCAGTGGCGGGTCGTCTTCGCGATCGAACAAGGTCCAGGAAACCAGCGGGTGCTGCTCTTCCGACTTGCAGATGAATTCGGCGTACTGGCGGCGATAGTCTTTGAACCAGTCCGCCAATTGGTCGTGGCACTTGCCTTCTTGCATGGCATAGACCATCTCGTCGCCGGGTTTCTCCGGCGCACGGTCGCGGATGGGATTAAAGCGTACCCGCAGAGGATAGCCGGAAAGAGAATCTTTTTCCTGGGAGCGGGAAAGGATGGGCGGCTGATTGGATAACCAGATCAGCATGCCAAAGGCGTAGAGCACGAGGAAGACGCCCACACCCAGTCCGATCCATTTTTTCTGAACGGCCATACTTCTAAGGGCGAGTGTAGCGCTAATGGGTACAGGAGGGGGTGATGCGGAAGGTACAGGTACGTTAGTACCCAGAGAAGCTGAACCTGATGGCTGGCGACCAACTGACCGGAGGAGGCGATTGATACCAATGCGAGGCTAATATCGAGTGCCTCACAAAACGGAAACGCACCCAGGGTCGGGTGCGTTCGCCATGAGTTCTCAACTGGTTGGAAGGAGACGCAGCAAGCAGGGTCTCCACCGAACGGTTTCCTGGATTCTGGGCTTACTCCTTCTCTTCCTTCCCGCCGTCAGCCGGTGCTTCGCCGCCTTCCGCCTGCTGTTGCGCCTGTGCCTCTTCCATTGCCTTCTTGGCTTCGGCGGCGCGCTTGGCGCGGATTTCGGCCCGCTTCTGGCGCTTCTCTTCGACAACCCGCTCCGCTCCCAGCAGCTCGATGAACGCCTTCTCGGCGCCATCTCCCTTTTGCCAGCCGGTGCGCACAATCCGCAGATAGCCGCCCTCGCGGTCGCCAAAACGGGGCGAAATGTCGAACAGCTTGTCCACGGCTTCGCGGGTCATGAGATAGGCGCCGGCCTGGCGGCGGGCCGCCAGATCCCCGCGCTTGCCCAGGGTGATCATTTTCTCCACGTGCGGTCGCATGGCCTTAGCTTTGACCACCGTGGTCTCAATCCGCTCTTCCAGGATCAGCGAAGTCACCAGGTTGCGCAGCAGAGCGCGCCGGTGACTCGTGTTCCTGCCCAGTTTCCAGCCAGCTTTTAAATGACGCATGATAATTCCCCTGGCAATTTATGATTGATGATTTTCGATTGACGATTGAGGACGGCTGGCAGCCGCCGCAATCGTCAATCTTCATTCATTAATCTTCAAATTAGTAGTTTTGTCCCTCGCCGAAGCCGGGCGCACCCAGGGCCGGAGCCGGCTGCGGTGGAGCGCCGGGCACGGCATTGCCGTGCTCGTCGATTTTCATCCCCAGGCTCAGGCCCATCGAAGCCAGGATCTCCTTGATCTCGTTCAGCGACTTGCGGCCGAAATTCTTGGTCTTCAGCATTTCGGCTTCGGTCTTCTGCACCAGCTCGCCGATGGTCTGGATATTGGCGTTCTTCAGGCAGTTGTAACTGCGCACCGAAAGCTCCAGTTCCTCCACCGAGCGGTTCAGATTCTCGTTGCGGATCTCCGGCTTCCTCTCTTCCGAGGTAGCCATGCTCTCCAGCTCTTCCTCGAAGTTGATGAAGATGTTCATGTGGTCTTTAAGCAGCTTGGCCGCCAGGCCGATGGCATCGGCGGGCAGCACGGAGCCGTTGGTCCACACTTCCAGGGTGAGCTTGTCATAGTCGGTGATTTGGCCCAAGCGAGCGGCCTCCACCGTGTAGTTGACCTTGCGCACCGGCGAGTGCACCGAATCAATGGGGATGAAGCCGATGCCCAGGTCTTCGTCAAAATTCTTGTCCGCCGCCACGTAGCCGCGGCCACGCTTGAGCCGCATCTCCATGTCAAGCTTGCCGCCTTCGCTGATGGTGGCCAGGTAAACGTCCTTATCCAGCACTTCGACATCGGCGTCGGCTTCGATCATGCTCGAGGTAACCACGCCCGGCTGATCGGCGCGCAGGTAAATGGCCTTCGGTCCTTCGCCGTTCAGCTTGAAAGGCACCTGCTTGAGATTGAGGATGATGTCGGTGGCATCCTCCACTACGCCGGGAATGGACTGAAACTCGTGCAGCACACCTTCGATTTTGACCGCCGTGACCGCCGCGCCCTCTATGGACGAGAGCAGCACGCGGCGCAGGGCATTGCCGATGGTGGTGCCGAAGCCCCGCTCAAAGGGCTGCGCCCAGAACATGCCGTACTTGTCGGTGAGGCCTTCGGTGTCAACCGCCAGCCGTTTTGGTTTCTGAAAACCTTTCCAAAGCATTTGCGTTTTTCTCCTCTTCGGCCATGCTGCTCAATTTCGGCTCGCCGGCTGGCCCGCCGCCGGCTCCAGCGCCGAAAAAGGCCGATCTGGCACGAATATTTATGAGCCTAAAAACCAGCAGTCAGCACTCAGCGTTCAGCCCGTGTGACCACCTTGGCGTCGGACCGTCAGCCGTCTGCTGCTACTTCGAATAGAGTTCGACGATCAGTTGCTCGTTGATGGGCAGGTTGATGTCTTCCCGCTTGGGCAAGTTCACCACCCGGCCCTTTAGCGTCTCGCGGTTTACTTCCAGCCAGCCAGGAGCGGCCTGATGCGCCGTGTACTCCATGGCCTGCTGGATGATGGGCAGCGAGCGGCTCTTCTCGCGTATCGCGATTTCGTCCCCCGCCTTCACCTCGTAGGACGGGATGTTGACCTTGCGGCCATTTACCTCAATGTGTCCGTGGCGAACAAACTGCCGCGCCTGGCGCCGCGCTACCGCGAATCCCATGCGGTAAACGATGTTGTCCAGGCGGCGCTCCAGTTGCTGCAGCAGCAACTCGCCCGTGACGCCCGGTTTGCGCGCCGCGAACTCGAAATAGTTGCGGAACTGTTCTTCCTGGACGAAGTAAATGCGCTTCGCTTTCTGCTTTTCGCGAAGCTGCAGGCCGTAGCCCACGATCTTGGCCTTGCGGTCTTTACCGTGCTGCCCGGGCGCGAAGTTGCGCTTCTCTATGGGACACTTCTCACTGAAACACTTTGCCCCCTTGAGGAACAACTTCATGCCCTCGCGGCGGCACAAACGACATACCGGTCCTTTATAACGTGCCAATTTTTCTTCTCCTTTAGCCATCGGTTTACGGGCATGGCATGCCTTTCGTCCCGATGAAAATTCAAAGTTTCAAGGTTTCCCAGGTTTCAAGGTCTCTGAGCAGCGCTGCGGCACCTCCGAAACTTTGAAACCTTGAAACCTCTTCAGCAAAGCTTCCCCTTAAGCAAAGAGTCTCTACACCCGCCTTCTTTTTGGCGGCCGGCAGCCGTTATGCGGGATGGGGGTGACGTCCTTGATCTGACGCACCTCGATGCCGGCGGCAGCCAGCGCGCGAATGGCCGACTCGCGGCCCGAACCCGGCCCGCTTACCCGCACCTCCACGCTGCGCACACCATGATCGCGCGCCATGTTGGCGGC
>DATGGJ010000215.1:0-6521 GCA_035308585.1 Terriglobales bacterium | reverse complement strand
GCGCGACCTGGACCATGAATTTCTGACTATTGAGGCGGAAGGAAATTATGCCGGGGCCAGGCAGATGCTCGACCACTACGGAGTGATCCGGCCGGAGGTGCAAAGGGCTCTGGACCGGCTGCACGACATCCCGGTGGATATCGAGCCGCTGTTCGTGACCGCCGACGAACTGGCGCCGGAGAAGAAGTAGGGCGGGGTGTCAGTTCCACTTTCGAGTTTTAGCCAAAGCTACTCTGGTTGTGAAACTGGAAACTCGAAACTGGAAACTGTTTCTGCGAAACCTTGAAACCTTCCAGTCCGTGCCGATCCGCGTAAATCCGAGGTGACGTGAAGTTACTTCCTGACCAGGGCGATGGCGGTCACGTCATTGTGCATTAAAGGCGCGCAGGTGAATTCCTCCACCCGGTCCAGCACCTGGCGGCACAAGGCGGGCGCATCGGCGGTGGAAATGGCCTGGAGTGAGTGGCGCAGGCGCTCCAGCCCGAACTCCTCACCGCGATACTTGCTCTCCATCAGTCCGCGGGAAACCAGCAGCAGGGAGGCGCCCGCCGCCAGGACTCTGACCTGGGGTTCGTAGGTGGCGTGGGAAAACAGGCCCAGGGGCAGGGCATTGGCGGGAAGCAGGTCGAGTTCGGAATTGTGCTTCAGCAGGCCGGGAGTGTGTCCGGCATTGCAGTAGACGATTGTTCCCGCCAGTTCATTGAGGCAGCCGATGAATCCCGGGGAGTTGTGCACGCCGCCGGCGGCGGAAAGGATGGCGCGGTTCAGCAGGAAAGCCAGTTCGGCCATGGCATCATTATCGTTGACGTGGTCAGCGGCGAAGAGTCGCGGAACCTGGGCGCGGAAAACGTCCTGCGCCGCGGCCGCTATCTCCATGGCTTCGGTGCGTTTGCCGGCGAAGTCGAAGAGGGCAAACGCCAGGCGCGACGAGCTGGCTTCCACGAAGTCATAGAAATCGCCGCCCATGCGCGCCAGGGCGTATTCCGCGCCGGCTTCCACCGTCTTCATCCGGGGCAGGGGCGAGCGCTGGGGCAGGCGGCGGGCCGGCTGAGGCGCAGCGCTTTGAAAAGGGAAGCGCATGGCGGCACAAAGTAGCACAAAAACCAGCTATTGGCATTCAGCAATTAGCATTCAGCCCGTGAACCGCGTGCTGGACCACCGACCAACGCGATCGGCTAAATGCTATTTAGATTCTCGACCTTTTGGTCACGGGCGCCCTCGCCTGTGCGGCCGGGCGAAGACGGGAGGCGAGCTTCGCTCGCCCGGACAGCCGGGGCGGCTGTCCCTACGCAATTGATAACGGGGGCGGCTGTCCCTACGCAACGAATATCGGGGGGGCGGCTGTCCCTACGCAACGGATATCGGGGGGCGGGTGTCCCTACGGCCTACTTGCCGTATTTTTCCTGTAGAAACGCGCCCACCTCATTCTCCAGGCCGGCGTAGTCGGTATGGATGGTGGCGCGCAGGGCGGCCTCGGTGGAGCTGCCTTCGGCGATGCGGCGCAAGATGCGCACCAGGTCATCCATGCCGTAGGTGTCGCGGATGTATTCGACGGCGGACAGAGATTCGTCGTAGGCCAGGCGCGCCTCCGGGGTGCTGAAGCGGATGAAGCTGCCCTCCAGCATGTTGAAGGGCAAAGCCTGGTGCTGGCTCATCAACTGTCCCAATCTTGGGCCAAAGGGAGCCGCGGTGCGCGGTTCCAAAAGCTGGGCGATGCCTTCATGCAGCCATTGCGGGCAGCGCCCGGCGCTGAGCTGGTTGATAAACGAGTGCGCCAGCTCGTGCTTGAGCACGTGGGCCAGCTCCGGCGTCATCTCCGTCAGGCCGCTCACCGGAATGCGCAGCTTGCCGTCGTTGATGGCGTTGGTCCAGCCCGGAGCCTGGGTCACGTCAAAAAATTCCTGCTCGGTGTAGAGCACCACGGGAATGCTGTAGCGCGGCTGACCGTCCAACTGGGTGGACAGGTCGTTGTAATCGGCGTCCAGGGCCTGCAGCAGCTGGCGGCGGAATTCGTCCGAGGTCTGCCGGCCTTCGTAGCGCAGGGTGAAG
The DNA here is from genome assembly GCA_035308585.1 of Terriglobales bacterium. Taxonomy (GTDB): domain Bacteria; phylum Acidobacteriota; class Terriglobia; order Terriglobales; family Acidobacteriaceae; genus JAICWP01. Next base: position 4,472 of record DATGGJ010000215.1, on the reverse strand, counting down.
TGGCCGGTCTCGCGTTCGGAGAAGTTGGCTTCGGTGGCGACCTCGCGCTGGGCTTTGGCCAGGAACTGCTGCACGGTGGGATCGGGCCGCAGTTGCAGGGAGCGCTTCCAGGAGCGCACAGCATCCTGGCTGCGGTCAGACATGAACTGGGCGAAGCCGAGCACGGTGTAGGCGTCAGCCGAGTCCGGGGCCAGCCGTGCGGCCTGCCCGGCCTGGTCCATGGCCTGGCGATAGTTTCCGCCGCGCAGCAGCACGGCCGCATAGTGCGTGAGGATGGCGGGATTTTGCGGGGTCAGGCCGAGCGCGTGCTCAAAGTAGGACTGCGCCCGCTGGCGGTGTCCGGCCTGCTCTTCGTGCTGGCCGGCTAAAAAGTAGCCGGCAGCCGCCATTTGGGCATTGCCGGAGCGGTCCAGGGAGTCCAGCACCGAGGTATCCACCTGCCCGTTTTTGATCACGGAAACTACGACCTGGCTGCCATCCAGGGTGACGCTGGGGGTGAATTCCGGCATCTCGGAGGCTGGTTTCTGCGAGTCCGGTGCGGCCTGGGCGGTCTCGCTGGGCGGCATGCCGGTGGCATCCACGTGATCCACCAGCGATTTGGGGATAGCATAGGAATTGTCCCCAATGTCATATTCGACGTGAGTGGAGCCCTGGCGTACGCGATCCGCCAGAATTCGGCGGCCATTCTTCAAATAAATGGTGTCGGCCGGCGCACAAATCGCCGAGATGAGGACGATAATCAGGCAGGCCCGCACGTCGCGATTCTAACCGCGCCGTTCGCGGCTGAAACCGTGACCAAGGTAACTGGCCATATTCGTCTCCTGCTCCTGCTGTGGTGGCTGGCAATGTGCGGAGTGACGGCCGCGCAGCAGGGCCCGCCGGTTCCCTTCACGCCGGACACAGCGGCCACCCTTTACCAGCAACTGGGGAGTGTGGGCCTGGACCCCGCCAGGGTGTTTCACATCCGCGGAGCTTCGGTGGAGCACCCGAATCTGCACGTTACTTTCAACGACGGGGTCATCGCTTTCACCAAAGACGTGCTGGGCCGGGTGACGGGAGCCTACTTTGAGGGCGATGGCGACCTGCTGTTGATGCCGCCCAGTCGTGCCGAGCGCGCTTCCCTGGGACTGTTCACCGGGGCCGCCATCCTGGAAGAACCGTTCACCGCCGCCTACCTGCGCTTCAACGATGACACCCGCCAGAAGCTGCAGCCGTTCCTGTATCCCGGCACGGATACGCAGGATTTTTTCGCAGCGCACGATGCCGTCGCCCGCTCGCTGGCGGTGAGCGATGCCCTGCGGCTGCTGATGACCTTCAGCCGCTTTCTTCCCGTGGCCAGTCCCACGCAGCCGCTGGCGGCCTACACCGGCAGCGATCATTTCCTGCATTTGCGGCTGAACAACCCGCAGCGGGGGCTGTTTGATGTGTTTTTCGACAGCCTGGCGCGGGAACAGGTCTCCGCCGGGCAACTGGCGCAAACGCCGCATGGCGATTTTTACGATTTGTGGACGTCATTCACCCTGCCGGCCCGCTCCGGAGCGCCGGGTGGAACGGAGGAAGAGAACGCGCGCAATGTGGTGGCTGTTTCCCGCTACCGAGTCCGGGCCCGCATCACCCTTCCCCATGAGCTTGCGGCTAACGCGCAACTGGAGGTCGAAGTTCATCAAAGCGGGGAGCGCGCGCTGCTGTTCGAACTCTCCCGCTTTCTGCAGGTAAAGCAGGTGGAAGCCGACGGGCGCCCGGTGGAGTTCGTGCACAATCCGGCGCTGGACGGAACCCAGCTGGCGCGGCGCGGCAATGACATAGTAGCGGTTGTTTTTCCGCAACCGCTGCGCGCGGGCCAGCGGCTGCAGTTGCGCTTCGAATATTCCGGCCCGGTGCTTTCCGAGGCGGGCGGCGGCCTGCTTTACGTGGGGGCGCGGGGCACGTGGTATCCCAATCGCGGCCTGTCCATGTCGCAATTCGACCTGCAGTTCCGCTACCCCGCGGGCTGGACGCTGGTGGCGACCGGCAAGCGGGTGCCGCCGGAGGCGGATGCGGACGCCATAAAGCCGGCGGCGGGCGAGCAGGTGGGGCACTGGATCTCCGAGCACCCCATTCCCATGGCCGGCTTCAACCTGGGCCAGTACGTGAGAGCCTCGGCGCGCGCCGGCAAAGTAGAAGTTGATACCTACGCGGCCGCGGGGATGGAACGGGATTTTCCGCGTCCTCCGCCTCCGCCGGTGGCGATTTCGCCCAACCCGGAGATTTCTCCAGCGGAGCAAATGCAGCGCCAAGCGGTGCCGCTGGTGGGGCCTCCTCCTCCTCCGTCCCCGGCGCGCAACGCGCAGGCGGTAGCGGAGGAGACGGCGCATGCCATCACGTTTCTGAGCGCGCGCCTGGGGCCGTTTCCCTATGACCACCTGGCTTTGACCCAAATGCCGGGAGGGACCAGCCAGGGCTGGCCGGGATTAATCTTTCTTTCCAGCATGGCCTTCCTTACCCCGCGTGATCGCGCGGCGCTGCACTTTTCCCCGCAGGCGGATGTGCTCTACGGCGAAGTCATGGCCGCGCATGAAGCCGCCCACCAGTGGTGGGGCGACCGGGTAGGATGGGAAAGCTATCGCGACCAGTGGATCGGCGAGGCGCTGGCCAACTACTGCGTGCTGATGATGCTGGAACGCGAGCATCCGCAGAATTTCGCGCTCATGATGCAGACCTACCGCGAACAACTGCTGCAGAAGAATAAAGCCGGGCTGGAACTGCGGGAGGCGGGGCCGGTCACGCTGGGGCTGCGCCTCTCCTCCTCCAAATTTCCCGACGCCTATGACGCTATCGCCTATGGGCGGGGCACGTGGCTGTTCCACATGTTGCGATACATGTTGCATGACGCTTCCCAGGTGCCGCGGCCCGGGGTGCGGGCGCGCGCCGGCAATGGCGATGAACTTTTCCTCAGCGTGCTGCGCCAATTGCAGGAACGCTTTGCGGGCAAGGTGATGACCATGCAGGATGTGCAACAGGCCTTTGAGGAAAACCTGCCCCGTCCACTGTGGTATGAAGGGCGCCGATCGCTGGAATGGTTTTTCGATGGCTGGGTCAACGGCACGGCCATTCCGCGGGTGCGGCTGGAGGGCGGGAAATTTGTGCGCAAGGGAAATCTGCTGACCGCGACCGGAACCATAAAACAGGAAGATGCGCCCGCCGACCTGGTCACCTGCCTGCCGGTTTATGCGCTGGTCCGGGGACGCACTCCGGTGCTGCTGGGGCAGGTGTTTGCCGATGGTGCGGAAACCGAGTTTCGTCTGCGAGTCCCGGCGGGCGCGCACAAGCTCTTGCTTGATCCCTACCAGACAGTGCTGACGCGCAACCGGTAAGCTGCGCCGCTTCTCTTCGCATTTGTCCCCACTCAAGCTAAAGACGGGCTGGAGTGGGCCACCCATTCCCACTCAAGCCAAAGGAAGATTTGAGTGGGCCACCCATTCCCACTCAAGCCAAAGACGGGCTTGGGTGGGCCACCCATTCAGTGCGGGCTAGTGCCCTCTACTCGCAGCGGGGAGAGGGCTCGCCGGGACCGCCTTCAACGCAAGGCACGGTGCTGAGGTAGGTGTAGATAGCCGTAAGCTGGCGGTCGGTCATGTTCCGAAACGACGGCCAGCGCATGATTTGCAGCTTGTCGCCATCGAAAGGGGCCAGCATGCAGTCTGGGCCAGGGATATTGCCGGGACAGTTCGGGTGGGCGTGATCCAGGTCCACACCAGTCCTCATAATCTGGATGAACTCCGCGAGGGTGTGACCGCCCTCAGGTAAGCCCGACTTGTCCGGCGTCAGGTTGCGGGAGATGATGTGCAACTGTGCTCCCGGAACCGGTGGAAACGTCCCAAAGTCTCTGCCCCCGCCCAGGTAAGTCATGGGATTCACCCTGGTAATGCCGTCAAACGGCGGCTGCCGCAGGTAGGGGTTGCCGTTGGGAAGGACATATTCGCTGGCGGGACCATGGCTGTGGCAGCCGTTGCAATCGCCAGTTACGTTGACAATATAGCTGCCCAATCCCACCAGGTCCTGATCTTTGCCGGCCATGTTAAGTGGAACCGGGGCTATCGCGAGGCCGATGCGAATCATTTCTTGTTCGTCTTGCGCACCATTGTTATCGTTCTTGGCGCGTACGGACGGAGGAGTGATGGCCACTCCTATCACAACCAAAGCAGCAAGCGCTGCCCCGGCTATAAGACTCTTTGAGAAGAGATTTGTAGACACAACATGCCCTCCTTAAGGGGGATGAGCTTACCATGGGCTCGGCAGGGGGACAATGCAGCCAGAGGGAAGGGCAGCAAGGTATATCCTTCGATTTTAGACAGCTTGTGACAGTAGGAGCTTGCATGACCCAGAATGCCAAGCAGCTTTACTTCGTTCTCTGCAGTGCTGCAGTTCTTGCGTTTTCCAGTTTCGCCCATGCGCAAGCGGACTTTGACCGGGACAAGGCCGCCAAAGCTATT
>DATGGJ010000214.1:0-9614 GCA_035308585.1 Terriglobales bacterium | reverse complement strand
CTCAACGCGGTGGTGGAAATCAGCCGTGCTTCCGAGGCCGCCATCCACCGCGTGGATAACCATGAAGTGTTGCAGCTTCGGAACACGGTGCTCACCCTGGTCCGCCTGGGCGGCCCGCCCCCCGAATCCAACCCCTCCAGGCGGATATTTGTCGTGGTCATCGCTCTGGGCGAGCGCCGCTACGGGCTCATCGTGGATACCCTGGTGGGCGAAGAGGAACTGGTCATCAAACCCCTGGACGGCCAGGTTATCGCCAGCGAACTGGTCAGCGGCGCCTCCATCCTGGGCGACGGCACCGTCGTGCTCATGCTGAACCTGCCCGCGGTGGTTGAAAGTTATTCCCGGCGGGCGCTGCCGGCTTTGCCCTCCCCGGTCGCGCAACCTGTACCTGCGGTTTCCACCACCAATTTGTCTGGAGGCACGCGATGAGCGGCCCGGTGCGCGTGCTGGTGGTGGATGATTCCGCGCTCATGCGCAAGCTCATCCCACAAATCCTGCAGGCTGACGGCTCCATCCAGGTGGTGGGAACGGCCATTGACGGCAGCTTCGCCCTGAAAAAGATCGAGGAACTCAAGCCCCAGGTGGTTACCCTCGACCTGGAAATGCCGGGCATGAGCGGCATGCAGGCGCTCCGCGAAATTACCCTGCGTTATCACCTGCCCGTTATCGTGGTCAGCTCCCATACCACCCAGGGCGCCTCCGCCACCTTCAAAGCCCTGGCCATGGGCGCGCTGGATTTCGTAGCCAAGCCGCATGATGCTTCCGCGCACATGCAGGAAGTCTCTCAAGAACTGATCACCAAGATCAAAGTGGCGGCCCACAGCGATGCGCCGCGCACACCCAGCCCGCTGCCCCTCAGCTTTCAGAAAGCGGAAAAACCGCGGCAGCGCTCGCGCCGCGCGCCTACCCGCGTGGTTGCCATCGGTATTTCCACCGGCGGGCCCAATGCCTTGCAGTACCTGCTGGCGCAATTGCCGGGAGATTTTCCCGGCGCCCTTCTGGTGGTGCAGCACATGCCGGAAGGCTTCACCGATATGTTCGCGCGCCGCCTGGACGGATGCTGCGCCCTGGAAGTCAAGGAGGCGCAATCCGGCGACCTGCTGCAGGCCGGCCGCGTGCTCATCTGTCCGGGCAATCGCCACATGCGGGTGCGGCGCATGCCTTTGGGCGATGTGGCCGTGCTCAGCGATGAGCCGCGCGTCAACGGCCACCGGCCATCGGTAGACGTGCTTTTCCGCTCCGTGGCGGACGAATTCGGGCCCGCCGCGGTTGCCGTCCTGATGACGGGCATGGGCGATGACGGCGCCGATGCCATGGGCGCGGTCAAGGCCGCCGGCGGCATGACCATCGCCCAGAGCAAGGAATCGTGCACCGTTTTCGGCATGCCGCGCGCCGCTATCGAGCGCGGTCACGCCATCCGGGTGGTCGCTCTGGACATTCTGGCCAATACCCTGCAAGCCCAGTGCCTGCACGAAGTGCAACCGGGCGGCAGGCTGGCGCGGGCGCAAGCCGGCCAAACAAGTTAAGCATCACGGGACGGCTGCATTCGGCCGCCCCCTGGAAGGAGAGCAGTATGGAGCAGTTCGCGCGAGTACTCCGCAAAGACGGACAACCGCTGCGCTATTTGATCGTGGATGATTCGGTGTTTGCCCGCAAGAACCTGAGCCGCATGATCGAATCCTTCGGCGGGCAGGTGGCCGGTGAAGCCGGCGACGGCCGCGCCGCCATCACCGAATACGGCCGCCTGCATCCCGACCTGGTGCTCATGGATATCACCATGCCTGAAATGGAAGGCATCGAGGCCGCCGAACTCATCGTGCGCCAGCACGCGGAAGCGCGTGTCATCATGGTTTCGTCCGTCGGCTATCAGGAAAACATTGTCGCCGCCTTGCAGCGCGGCGCCCGCCACTTCGTACAAAAACCGGTGAAAGCGGAAGTGCTTTATGAAGTCATCAAGTACGTGATGGGAGAAGAGTGCGTCGTGGCCAAGAGCGCCACCCAGGGGTCCTGAACATGAAGATGGAACTGATCCAGCCGTTCATCAACGCCGCCGACGCCGTCCTGGCCCAGAACCTCAACTGCCAGACCCGCCTGGGCCATTTCACCATGGAGGAGAGCGCCTACCACAGCAAGGGAGTGGCCGCCGTGGTCACCGTGGTGGGCGACATCGAAGGTCGCATCATTTTTGACGTCGAGCCCGCGACCGCCACCCGCATGGCCAGCATCATGGCCGGCATCGAACGCCAGGAATCCCACGAACTGGTCCGCGAAACCATCTGCGAGCTCGCCAACCAGGTCATCGGCAACGCCATTACCACCCTCAATGACCAGGGCTTTCGCTTCAAGGTCCACCCGCCCCGGGTGCATGAGGGCGAAGGCATGAAGAGCAACGAGGATACCGAGGCCCTGGTGATGTGCTTCGATACCGACAGCGGCAAGGTCTTCATGAACATCGCCATGCACTACAAGCGCCGTCGCCGCGGGGAGCAGCTGTAAACCGGTGGTCAGTGGTCAGTGGCCAGCTCCCCTCCGCCCCATCTTTGTAACAAAACCTGAAAGAGAACTTTCCCTGCCACATGCACCTACTTGGCTTAGCCGGGAAGGACATCCCGCGAAACTGACAATTGGCGACCGACAACTGATAACCGCTTTTTACGGTCCTGGCAGCACGAATACCGGCTGCTGCGAAGGCGGAGGGCTGGTGGGAGTGGGCGGCGGGAACGCGCTCACCGGCATCGCAATGTCGCTCACGAAGGTGTCGTTGCTCGTTTTCACAACGTGAATCACCCCGGCATCGCAACTGGAAATATAAACCTTGTTGCTGTCCGAAGAAGACGCCGCGAACGCCGGGAAGCGCACCCCTCCTGTCTGTGTAAAAGGCACGCTGCCGGGATTGCACACTGCCGGCACCGCCGGGAAGGAATGGGTGCTCTGCACCGTGTTGTTGGTGGTGTTGATGACGCTGGCCCAAACCGTTACCTGGCCGGCTGCCGGCGTGTTGGGCTGCAGGCTGGCCACATAAGCTTTCAGTCCATTGGCCAGAACCGTCACCGAGGTAGGCAAGGGCAGAACCGCCGCTTTGGGGTCAGGCTGCACCGTCAGAGTCGTCTGCGGCCGGGGCGGGTCCACCGAGGCATCAAAAATCCACAGATTGCTGCTGCTGGCGCTGTCCACCACGTAGAGCCGATTGAACTGCTTGTCCACAAACATGTGTGTCGGCGAGGTCCCGGCCGCGAGCGCGGTAACCACCAGGTCGGTGGTCGTATCAATCACGGAAACTGTGCCTGTTCCCTGGTTGAGTACGTAGAGCTCGAGCCCGTCAGGACTGAACAGCGCCCATAGCGGTGACGTGCCCACCGTAATGGTGTGCAGCACCGTATCCGTGGTCGTGTCAATCACCGAAACTGTACCGTCTCCCTGGTTCACAACATACAGCTTCTTTCCATCTTTGGTTTCGGCCAGCGCCACCGGAGTGGCCCCCACCGTTACCTGCGTTGTCAGCGCGCTCTGTACGCCGTTGATTACTCCTACCGTATTGGTACCGGCGTTGGCGACATACATTTTTGAGGTTTCGGTGCTGGCCAGAAATACCGGATGCGATCCGCTGGGCAGGTTCAACATTGTGGGCGCTTCCGAGGTGAGGCTGGGAAGGTAGGTCGCAACCGTGTCGTCGTCCCGATTGGCCACGTAGATGCGAGATTCGCCCGGCGGCAGAAACGCGGCATGCACCGGACCCACTCCCACCGGGGTGGAAAACACTGCCGAGTCGCCGGGAACATTTACCTGCAGCACGCTGCCCGCGTTCGCCGGAGCGTTCTGGCTGACCACAAAGGCGAAGGATGTGGGCTGGGGGTCGCCGGGGGGACCGGTAATGGGCACAGCCACAGGACGGAAAATGTCTCCGCAACCGGCGGCAAACAACGCCAGGACCAGCACCGCCAGCAGGCCGGCGCCTCCGCTCAAACCACTCCACCACACCCGGGAAATCTTCATTCAGTATTCAGTAGCTCTGATTGAGGTGACTGCTATTGTAGCGGGAAACCGGGGGAGGGCGCTAATGCCAGCCCGCCGGGCGCGTCGGCCCGGCGCAGGGGCAACTTGATTACACCCGGTTGATGAGCGACGCCACGTAGGCCGCGCCGAATCCGTTGTCTATGTTCACCACCGACACGTTGGAGGCGCAGGAATTCATCATGCCCAGCAGCGCCGCCACTCCCTTGAAGCTGGCTCCGTAGCCGATGCTGGTGGGCACCGCAATCACCGGTACGCCAATCATCCCGCCCACCACGCTGGGCAGCGCCCCTTCCATGCCGGCGCACACAATCACCACCCGCGCCCGCGCCAGCGCCTGGCGATGCGCCAGCAGGCGGTGGATCCCGGCCACTCCCACGTCGTAAAAGTGCTCCACCTTGTTGCCCATCAGTTCGGCCGTCACCACCGCTTCTTCGGCCACCGCTCCGTCGCTGGTTCCGGCCGAGACCACAGCGATGGTGCCCTTGCCGTAAATCGTCGTGTCGCGCCGCAGGGTGATGGCCCGGGCCAGGTCCCGGTATTCGCTGCCGCGCACCTTCTTTTTCACCGCCGCAAACTGCTCCTTGCCGGCGCGCGTAGCCAGCACGTTCTTCGAGTGCCGCGCCAGCCGGGCAAAAATTTCCCCCACCTGGGCCGGCGTTTTGCCCTGGCCCAGAATCACTTCCGGCATTCCCATCCGCAGCGCCCGGTGGTGGTCAACTTTGGCGAAATCCAAGTCTTCGAACGGCAGGTGCCGCAGCAATTCCACGCCTTCGTCGGGCGACAGTTTGCCGCGCCGTACCTGCTCGAAGATTTTCCGCAGTCGCTCGGGGGTCATGGGGCAGGGTGCGATCAGATTAACAGTCGAGAGTCCTCAGTACATAGTTCCCAGTCGTCAACAGCCTGAGCTATGCGGGCACCCCAAGGACTCCCAGCGGAAACTTAAACCCAGGTACAGGGTACTGAGAACTTTACTTGATCTCCTTCATCGGCAGCAGCGAACCGTAGTCCTGCCCTGAGGGATTCACGGCCCGCGCCACCACGCCGTCGAATGCCCCGCGCACTTCCGGGTATTTGGCCACGAATGCCTTGATCAGGTTCATGTTCTGCTGAAACGTCTGCGTGGTATTGGAAATGTCCGGCACCTGGTATTTGATCACCAGGTCCAGGTCCTGCCCCACGGGCACGGGAAATACCTGGGAGAGCTTGTAAGTCTGGCCGCCAATCGCATTGTCCACCGGTCCGTTCACCGGCATATCCTTGGGAACCACCTGCTGCGTCTCATCGTAGATTTTGTCCAGTTGCGGCGTGCCCATAAAGTCCACCGGCGAAAGCAACTGCCGCGCCTGGATATAGTAGTAGTATGCGTTCAGGGTCTGGCCTTGCGTCTTGTACTGCTGGGCCTGGTTCAGGAACCACTGACCGTCGTGCCCGTTGAGCGTCTCCGGGCGCACATAATATCCCGCCAGTTGCCAGGTTCCCGTGGCCAGCGTCGCTTCCGGATTTGCGCTCTGGGCGCTGCTTCCTCCCGCCGCCTTCTCCTGCAGGATCATGCTCACGCTGTACTTGGGCCCTTTCGCCGTGGTCACGTCCTGGATTACCACCGCATAGGTTCCCGGCGGCAGATTGGGAATGGAAAAACCCACCCGGTCGGGGGAGTTATAGATGCCGCAGAAAAATTCCGCCCGCTCCAGGGGAGCGCTGCCTGAGGCTTCCAGCACATAAGGCGGCCGTACCGTGCCTTGCGCGCCGGCAAATTCCGCCTTGTGGTCATTCACCGCCGCCTCTACCCCCCCGAAACTCGCTGCCAGCGCCGGCGCCGCATTCTGCTGCAGGCTGGCGATGTCACCGGACGAGGCCATCTGAAAGTAGCGCTTGGCTGTGTTTTCCAGCGTGGAAACCGCGTTCGGGCCCATGTCATTAGCGGTCAGGCAGGCCTCTTGCGCCTGGGCTTGACGGCTAAGGCCTACCACCAAAAAAACACACCAGAAGGCTGCAATCGGCAGCGCAAGCCAACACCATCTTCTCGTTCTCATCATAGGTAGGTCCGTTCGCCGGGCCGCTACTGTTACGATGCCAAATTCCGGTACTCAGATGCAAGCAAAGGTCTATGGTGCAGGCACTTAGATATAACTGTGGTCACGTTACCTCTTCCCCGCGCCCGGCGCGGTGCTACAATCGCACTGACTCGTTACGCTGCGGTCCCCCATACCCAGCGCGGCTGTTTTCCATGTTCCGTTCCCGGCAATTCGTGATTTTGTTGCTCGTTCTGGGACTCATGCCCGCCCTGCTTTGGAGCGCGCCCCAGGAAGCGCGGAAGCCCCATACGGTGCGCGTAAAAGAGTCCGCCAAGCGTGCCGTCGCTCCCGTTATCCCGCCCGCGCCTCCGGCGCCGCCTCCCACTCTGGAGCAATCGCCGGCCCAGCCCCCGCAGGTCAGCTATCTCAACGGCCAGCTCACCATCATCTCCCGCAACTCCACTTTGAGCGATATTCTGCATGCCGTCGCCCGCCAGACCGGCGCCCTCATCGAACTGCCGCCGGGCGCAGGATTGGAGCGCGTGGCCGGCCGCATGGGTCCGGGGCCCGCGCGCAATGTGCTGGCGGAATTGCTCAATGGCTCCCGCTACGACTACGTGATGGTGGCCTCGTCCGCCAATCCCGGAGGGTTGCAACACGTCATCCTGACTCCCAAGAGTGGCGGCGCCGACAGTTCCCCCGCGCCCGTTGCTGCCTACCAGCAGCCTCCCCAGCCCGAACCCCAGGTTATGCCCAGTGGCGGCGAGATGCCTCCCGATGCCGGCGCCGATGACCAGGACGCTCCTCCCGATGAGCTTCCCAACCAGCAGCCCCCCGCCGGCCAACAACCCGAACCACAGGCCTACACGCCCGGCGGCGCGCAGCCCGGTCAGCAGCCCTCCGGTGTCAAAACTCCGGAGCAGTTGCTGCAGGAACTGCAGCGTATGCAGCAACAGCAGCAGCAACAACAGCAGCAGCAACAACAGCAACAAAATCCGCAGCAATAGCTTTCTACTCTTGTCATCCCGCGCCCAGCGAAGGCCCGGCTTTTGTAAACGCGGGCGCCGCCTCGTATGGTGCGCTACTCCGGCCTTCCTGCTATCTATATCGCAACATGACATTTACACGATTCAGGGTTGCCGAACTCCCCGTCCTCCCCTAAGATTTGAAAGTGATTTCCTGTAAATTCTGGGCCGGGCCCCGGGTTGGGTCGTCGCTCTTCCTGCTGGTCACTTTCGCTCTGCTGCTGGGCGGAGCCGTGCCCTCCGCTGCGGTGGTCAGTTCACAGGCGCAATGTCCCGGCGCGGTTACCATAACTTCTTTCAAGCTCGTGGTGGAGCCGGTGGGCAGTGGAGTGATGCTTCCCGTCAGCGCCATCAACCTCATCCAGCCCGGCGAGAAACTCCACTACGAGCCCGTCCGCCTCCCGGCAAAATGGAAAGACAGGGCCAAGGTGGCAGTGGTGCTGGCCCCGCCCACGACCGATGATTCCGGCCAGGTGGAAGTCCTGGCCCCGAAACCAGCTAACGCCGCTGCCCAATGGCCGGTCCCCATTCGCGCCTCAGTCGTCGGCCTCGTCTTCGGCGAGCGCGGCATTGATGCCAAGCGCGTCAACTCGCTGGTTAAAGAGAACCCGGAAATCATCTCCCAACTGGCGGACTACGCCCAGCGCACCACCACCGTGGAAGCCCTGGTGCAGACTCTCTCCGATTACGAGCAATCGCCGCCCGGCAGCAGCGACCTGCAATCTGTGCTGCACGGCTTCTCTTCGCAATATGGTGTGGCCGTGCCTCGTCTGGAAAGCGGCGCCCCACCCGACCAGGCTGCCGGCGAACTTCTGCAGGCAGCCGTACCTGCTTTCGGGAAAAGCGACTCCGGCGCTCCCCCCAGCCTGGCCCAGGGTTCCACCGGCCTCGCCGCCTCCGTGGCTTCCATGTTTTTCGGCTCCCCCGTCATTCTGGCCGCGGGCGGCACTGCTCTTTTCGAGAATCTGCACAGCAGCCTCTTTCCCGGCATGGAATTCCGCCCCGCCTTCGCCCAAACCCTTCCTGCAAACGCGCTGGCGCTGTGCGCCGCCAACCGCAAGCCCTCGCGCTTGCACATCGCTTACTTGTGGATGGTCCGCGTTCCCAATGCCGGCCCGCCCTCCATCACCCTGGCCCAACCCGCCGTTGTCCCCCTGGGCTGGACCCCCGCCCTCAAAGCTTCTACACCCAGCGTCTCCCAGCTGCGCCTGGTGGCGCGGGCGCGCGACTGGCACTTGATCGGCTCCGGGCACGTTGTGCCGGTCTCAGTGAAGGTCACACCCAATACCGTCGACGATTCCCTGCTGCTCGATCTGGCGCACGTGAAACTGTCACCCGGCAAATACCAGCTGGCGGCCAACTGGGATTGGACCCCCATGCCCGTTGCCGGCACCGTGGATGTCCGCCCCTTTGCCGATTTCAACGCCGTCCGGCTCACGCCCCAGTCGGAAGACCGCCTGGTCGCCGGCACCGGCACCGTGCCCCTGCAAATGACCGGCGCCGATTTTGAGTTCATCAAAGGCGTCACCCTGCAGAACGCCAACCAGGGCAAAGCTTCCGCCACTGCCGTGCACTTTTCCCTGCCGCCGGCTGACGAGAGCGGCCAAAAGCGCGTGCTCGATCTCGACGTGAATACCGCTTCCCTGCAGCCCAGCCCTTATCTGTTTGCGCTCACTCAACTCAACGGTTCCACCCACCAGGTGCAGGTCACGGTCCACCCCGCCACCCCCAAGCTCGCCAACCTTCCCCTGCGTGTAAACGTGGGCGAGCCGCAGCAGACCGTGATGCTCCAGGGCAACAATCTGGAGCGAATTGAGCGCATTACCGGCGACAACGCGGAGTGGACTCTGTCCCCCGCAGGCGACGGCCAGCATCTCGATCAGCGCAGCGCCACGGTTAAGCTCGCCGCTAAAGCACGGCCCGGCGACCAGTTGGCCGCCACAGTTTTTGTCAACGGCCTGCACACACCCCTGCAGCTTGCCGATGCCCTGCAAGTGCTGGGACCGCGGCCCAAAATTGCCCGGGTGAATCAGTCCTTTGCCAGTCCCGCGGGCGTGCAGTTGCAGCATGGCGAGATTCCCTCAGGCATGACCGTCAGCTTCGCTGTTCGTGCCGACAACACCGATTCGCGTCCGGGTATGCAGCTGCAATGCAAGGACGATGGCAGCACGCGCAAGAAGCTCACCCTCTATCCCGGCGACCACCAGGATGGTGCTGAACTGGACGCCGCCGGCCAGGGCGTCCTCTTTCTTTCCCTCGACCCCGGCGTGGTCGGCCAGTCCGGTTGTGAACTGATTGCCACCATCATCGGCGAGCCCGCCGGCAACTCCGATCCCTACCCCCTGGGACGTGTCGTGCTGCTGCCGCGCATCCAGAAGTTCACCATCACGGCTGAAAAACTGGGGGAGTCGCTTTATGCCGGCACTCTGACCGGCCAGGATCTGGAGCTGATTGATAGAACCGGATGGAATTCCCAGCACAGCTACGAAGCCCAGGGCATTCCCACTCCCGTGCCCGGCAGCGCCGGCGAGCAGACCCTGAAAATCGCCGTCCCCTGGCC
>DATGGJ010000213.1:0-4083 GCA_035308585.1 Terriglobales bacterium | reverse complement strand
CCGCCACCGTAGAGAATACTTGTTTGCCCTCTCAGCGGGCAAAAGTCAGGGAGAATTCATGGTCGCTACCGGCGAACTTATACGCTTGATGAATTATGTGGACGACATTTCCACCACCTTGCGGCGCATTGTCGCCACCATCCCGGCGATGGACGACGACGAGCGCAAGCGCCTCTCCGAATACATGCGCAAAGTCGAGCCCCACTACGATACCGTGCTGCAGCAACTGGAAAAGGGCGGGAAGTAAGTGGGCGAAGTCCGCACCGTGGCGGTGATCGGGGCGGGCATTATGGGGCGGGGCATCGCCCAGGCGGCGGCGCAAGCCGGCTACCGCACCATTCTGGAAGACATTCTGCCCGCCGACCTGCGGCGCGCGGAAAGCGAAATCCGCTCCCGCCTGGATGAAGCGGTGGAACGGGGCAATGTGGGAGCGCCTGAAGCCGCGGCCGTCATGGGACGGCTGCAATTCGCGCGCTCGGTGGAAGAAGCGGCCCGCCAGGCCGAACTGGTGATTGAAGCCGTCCCCGACGAACTGGAATCGAAAATCGAGATTTTTACTCTGCTGGACAAGATCTGCCGTCCCGCCACCATCCTGGTCACAAATACCTCTTCCCTCAGCGTCAGTGAGATTGCTTCCGTCACCTATCGCGGGGCGCTGTGCCTGGGCATGCGCTTCCTCCACCCGGTGCACACCATGAAGCGGCTGGAGATTGTGCGCGGGGCGGAGACCAGTGAAGCCACCCTGGCTATCGCGGTGGAGGTGGGGAGACGCATGGGAAAGGAAACGGTGGTGGTCCGGGAACAGGAACCGGTAGTCGGGAGTTTGTAGTCGCGAGTCAGCACACGCCAAGCACCAGGTTTCAAAGCTTCGCAGGTTTGTGAAAAACGCTCGCGGGCGAGGGCGCCCGCGCCACAGAGTCAAAACCAAGATCTACAACGGAGATACGGAGGCACAGAGAAGAGCGAGGTCTCAAAATTTCAAAGTTCTGCAGGTTGCTTTGCCCTGAAATTAGGGTCTGAAACCTTGAAACCTTGAAACTCTGAAACCTTGAAACTTTGAAACCTTGAAACCTGCCCCCGTTTGCTATCCAACCCCCTTCCGGCTTCGTCACATACCTGTATCCTCCGGCGTATCACAATAAGGGTGGAACTTAGGGTTTGTCGGCCCCGTATCTGAAGCTGTGGAAGTCTGCGCCGGAGGGGCCCAGGCGGCCGGCCTATGAATCTACTGAGGGAAATCCTGCGGCAATCGCTGCAAACCCTTTGGGCGCATAAGCTGCGCTCGTTTCTTACCATGTTCGGCATTGCCTGGGGGGTGGGCTCGCTGCTCCTGCTGGTGGGGCTGGGGGAGGGCTTCCGTTCGGGACAGGAAAAGAACCTGGCGGAGATGGGGCGCAACATCATGTTTACCTTCGCCGGGCGGATTCCGGCGGTGGAAGGCAGCCTGGCCTCGGCCCAGCCCTACCACATCACCTACGGCGACTACCTGGCCATCGGGGCGGAGGCGCAGCACATTGGCGCCATCTCGCCGGTGCTGGAGCGCGACGATATTCGCGCCAGCAGCGACTATCGCAGCACCAACGGCCAGGTGTTCGGGGTGACCCCGGAATACAACCAGATCCGCAATGTGCCGGTGGGCAGCGGGCGCTGGATGAATGATGAGGACAACAACGAACGCCGGCGGGTGGCGGTGGTGGGCTGGGAACTGCTGAAGGACATGTTTCCCGGGCGGGCGGCGGTGGGCAACACCATTCTGCTGAACGGCTCCGAGTTCAAAGTGATCGGGGTGCTGGCCCAGCTGGGCAAGGAAGGGCACAACGGCACCAACATCCGCATTTTTATGCCCCTGAATACCATGCGGGTGCTGTTCCCGCTGAAGGAGCAGAACAGCGAAGATGCCGTCTCGTTTCTCAACTACCAGCCGCGCACACGGGAGGAGCACCTGGCAGCCAAACAGGAGGTGCACCAGGTGATTGCGCGGCGGCACAACTTCAGCGCCAAATCTGAGGACGCCTTCGAAGACTGGGACACCATTGAAGGGTCGCGGCGGGTGGCGCTGATTTTTGACGCCATGGATTCGTTTCTGGGGGCGGTGGGGCTGGTAACGCTGGGGTTGGGGGCCATCGGAATCATCAACATCATGCTGGTCTCGGTAAGCGAGCGCACGCGGGAAATCGGGCTGCGCAAGGCGCTGGGGGCGACGCGGCGCGACATTCTGATGCAATTCTTTCTGGAGGGCGCGTTTCTGACCGGGCTGAGCGGGGGGATAGGGGCGACGCTGACCTACGCGCTGGTGAAGGCGCTGGCCACGCTGCCGGCGCCGGAAGGATTCGACACGCCCCGCATTGTGCCGCTCTCGGCGCTGGCGGCGATTCTGGCGCTGGCGGCGGCGGGCATCGCCGCCGGACTTTATCCGGCGAGCAAGGCGGCCAGGCTGGAGCCGGTGGAGGCGCTGCGGCAGGAATAGCATGACCAGCGATCTGCTCAAACAGGCGTATGGGGCGCTGCGCTACAACCGGCGGCGCACCCTGCTCACCATGCTGGGCATGGCCTGGGGCATCGCCACGGTGGTGCTGCTGCTGGCCTACGGCGCGGGTTTTGAGCGCGGGCTGATGGTGGCCTTCGAAACCTTTTCCGGCAACATGGTGGCGGTGTTTCCCGGGCACACTTCCATGCAGGCGGGAGGGAGCAAGGCGGGAGTGGAAGTCAAGCTGACCACCGAGGACCTGGAATACCTGCGCAACGAGGTACCGTTTCTGAAACGGATTTCGCCGGAGGCGGCCAAGCAGTGCACGGCGGCGTATCTGAACCGCTCGGCGCTGTTCCAGGTGGCCGGGGTTTACTCCGCCTTCCAGCGCATTCGCCGCCTGGACGTGGCGGAGGGCAGCTTTTTCAGCAACCAGGACGACTACACGCACACGCGGGTGGCGGTGCTGGGAGCGGACGTGAAGAAGAAGCTGTTTTCCGGGCGCGAGGCACTGGGCGAAACCATTCGCGTGGACGGCATTTCCTACACCGTGATCGGGGTGCTCAGGCGGTTGATCCAGAACGGAGACGACAACACCAACGGCAAGATCTATGTGCCCTTCAGCGCGGTGGGCGACTTGCGCGACAGCTACCACATTGACGACATCGTGCTGGAATACGAAGGGCCGGAGCACTTGCGCGTGGCCAAGGCGGTGCGCCAGTCGCTGGCCTTCCACCACAACTTCAATCCCGAGGACCGGCGGGCGGTGTTCGTTTTCGACAGCATCGAAGAATTCAAGGAACTGCGCATCATCACCGTGGGCATCAAGGTGCTGCTGGGGTTTATCGGGCTCCTGACGCTGGGCATCGGGGGCGTGGGACTGATGAACATCATGCTGGTCTCGGTGACGCAGCGCACCCGCGAGATCGGGGTGGAGAAGGCGCTGGGGGCGCGCAAGCGGCACATTCTGGTCCAGTTTCTGGCGGAGGCGCTGGCCATTACGTTTTTGGGCGGGCTGGCGGGAGTGGCGCTGGCTTACCTGGTTTCCTGGTCGGTAGGCTCGCTTACCTTGTGGAGCGCTTTCATCGAGGACGCCTCGGAGGGCGACATTCACCTGACCATCAACGCCAGCACGCTGCTGGCGGCGGCGCTGATATTGGGATTTGTGGGCATCGTGAGCGGGATGATTCCCGCCATCAAGGCGGCGCGCCTGGACCCGATCGAGGCGCTGAGGTATGAGTAGTTTCGAGTTTCGAGTTTCGAGTTTCGAACTGCTGCACTGGCCGTAACTGCCACGCCGCATTCCGGGCATAAAACGTTCAAGGTTTCACAGGTGGCTGAGTCGTCGCGGGCGGGGGCGCCCGCGCCACAAAATCCAAAGCACGAAAGCAATCGTTAGTTTGGTGTTCTCTGTGCCTCTGTGTCTCTGTGGTGGATGTTGGTTTTTGTCCCGAACGATTCCGGAAATGAGAATGGCGGGCGGCCTGCGGCTACCTTCGTAACCGCTCCCGGCACTTTCTCCGCCCTACAATCCCTGTAGCCACACTCCGCTCAGCATGCCCAAGGACCCAGTGCGCGCCGCCAGCCCTAGCCTGGGCGCCCCCTTGCCCACGGAG
>DATGGJ010000212.1:0-17673 GCA_035308585.1 Terriglobales bacterium | reverse complement strand
AAGGCTCGTTTCTACTCCGACGAGGAGCGGAAAGAGCGCGAAAACCTCCGTGGCCTGCGCGAAAAGTACCACCTGGACGACTCCACCACCGGGGTGGTCAACCGCGAAGACATCGAGGAAGTGGTGTCGCGCTGGACCGGCGTTCCCATCTCTTCCATCAAGGAAGAGGAATCGCAGAAACTGCTGCGCATTGAAGAAGAGCTGCACAAGCGGGTGATTTCGCAGGACAAGGCCATCATCGCGCTGGCTCGTGCCATCCGCCGTTCGCGTGCCGGGCTGAAAAACCCGAACCGGCCCATCGGCTCCTTCCTGTTCCTCGGTCCCACCGGCGTGGGCAAAACCGAGGTGGCCCGCACCCTGGCGCAGTTCATGTTCGGCACAGAGAAGTCGCTCATCCGCTTCGACATGTCGGAGTTCATGGAGAAGCACTCGGTCAGCAAGCTGATCGGCTCGCCTCCGGGATACGTGGGCTACGAAGAGGGCGGCCAGCTTACCGAGCGAGTGAAGCGTGCCCCCTATTCCGTAGTGCTACTGGATGAAATCGAGAAGGCGCACCCGGATGTCTTCAACATCCTGCTGCAGGTGTTTGAAGACGGCCAGCTCACCGACGGCTTGGGCAACACGGTGGATTTCAAGAACACCATCATCATCATGACCTCCAACATCGGCGCGCGGCACCTGATGAAGCGCACCGGGCTGGGCTTCCAGTCGGAAAAGGAAGAAGTCATTTCCAGCAAGGTCGAGGACCTGGTGAAGAACGAGGTGAAGCGCACCTTCAACCCCGAGTTCCTCAACCGGTTGGATGAAGTGATCCTGTTCCAGTCGCTGAACGAGACCGACCTGATCCAGATTCTGGAGCTCATGGTCAGCCAGTTGAACCAGAACCTGGCGCAGAAGTCCATCACGGTTACCGTGACCGACGAGGCCAAGAAGTGGATTCTGGAGCAGACGCTGGTGGACCGCAGCTATGGCGCGCGTCCGCTGCGCCGGGCCCTGCAGAAGTACATTGAGGATCCGCTCTCGGAGGCGCTCATCCAGGGCACCATTCGCACCCGGCCGGCGTTCATTGAGGTCTTCCTGGAGAACAACAAGCTGTTCTACCGCCCGGTGGACTCCAAGGAAAATGAAGCCGTGCTGCTGTACACGCCGTAAAAAGGTTCCATACCATGGAAGTTGGGAGCGGGAAACCGCTCCCTCTTTTTTGGCGCCGGACCAAACATTTGTTATGTGATCCGCGCCGGGGACCTAGTTGGCGCCAACGACGGGCGTTCTTGACTTGCCCTATTCCCAGGGCGTAGGTTGAACTTTCTCCTCCCCCTCTGCTTCGCCGCGGAGGTGCGTTTATGGCTAGAGGCTGGAAAGTGCTCGATTGGTTCCGCGAAACAAAGCCCGCGGAAGAGGCGGAGTCCGCACCGCTTCCGGAAATGCCGCCGCCGGTTGAGGAGAAGCCCGCCTTTGATTTGTTTCCTGAAGAATCGGCGAGCGGCGAGAAGCGTTCCACAGACCGTCGCCCGCTAGGTGTTCCGGGCAGCCTGATATCGGGGTCCTACACCACACCTGATCCGGTCACAGTCCGCGACATCAGCCCGCAAGGGGTGTACTTCTTTTCCGCTTATAAGCTGGCGCCGGGACAAATGGCGGAAATCACGCTCACCGAGCCCGACACCCAGGAACATGTGACCTACCACGTCAAAGTAGTGCGCGCGGAAAACAGTGGTGAAAACCAGTTCGGAGTGGCCGCCCGCATCACCCGCCGCGAAATCCTCCCCTCGTGAAAATCGGGGAGGAAGAGTTGCTAAGCCTCAGCTCCACTACGTAAGAGGGTGGAGCAGGGCCTCGGGCTGCGTCAAAGGGGGCTCAGGAGGCGATGGCTTCAGACACTGAGGTACCAGCGGAACGCATCGCAAAGAGACCCTTGGAACCACCTCGGGGCTGAAGCCCACGTCATTGTGCGTGTTGCTCTGGCGTTTTGTCACTGCGGCGGCATGGCGGCGGGAGAGGCCGGGCGCGAGGCGCCGGTTCTTTTCAGTTCGGCGGCTCGCTTGGCCGCTCCGGCTGCCAGTTGCTTCTTGCCCAGGGCCAAGTAAGCTTGCTGCAGCAGGTCAAAACCCTCGGAAGTCGGGTGCTGCTCGGTGACAGTTTTGAGCTGGCTGGCGGCTTCGGCGTACTTCTTTTCGGCCAGCAGGACCCGCCCCATTTCGATCTGGGCTTCGGGGTTATTGGAATCCACCAGCAGGGCGGCCTCGAGTTGGTCCTCTGCGGAGGTGGGTTTATTCAGCCTCAAATAAGTCCTGGCCAGGAGGATCCGCGCCGGCAGTTGCTCCGGCAGCAGGCGCAAGCTGGCTTCCAAAGCCTCACGGGCAGCGTCGAAATCGCCAAGGACGAAGAGCGCCTGCCCCTGGTAAAAGGAGCTGGTGGAGTCGTTCGGCCGCAACTGGCGGGCCTTGCCCAGGTCAGCGGCCGCCTGGCGGTAGTCCCGGGCCTTCAGTTCCAGTTCGCCCAACTGGGAAAAGGCCAAAGCCGAGCTGTTGTCCTTTTCCAGCACCTTCTTTAGCAAAGCCCGGGCCTGATCGGTGTGGCCGCGGTCGCTCTCCAATAGCGCCTCATGCAGCAGGTTCTCCTCTTCTATTCTGTCCTTGGGATCGGGAAGCTGTGCCTGGGCGGCGCTCAGTTTCCCCCCATTCCTTTCCGCCTGATGCTGCGAAAGAAGGGCCTGCAGTTTCTGCTCGGTGGGCGGAGCTGAAGCATAAACGTTGTGCAATTCGTGCGGATCGGCAGCCAGGTCGTAGTACTCCGGCCGCGGCGCCTGGATCAGCTTGGCCCCTTCCGCCCGCACACCACGCAGCGGCGCCCAGCCAAAATGCAGCGGATAATCCGTTTCGCCGAAAAGCGGGCGTCCGCCGCCCTGGTCCGCTCCGGTAAGCAGCGGCTGCAGGGAGGCTCCGTCCATGTGCTCGCCGGATGAAATGCCCAGCAGCCCCAGCACAGTGGGGAGAATGTCAATGGTCCTGACTTGGGCGCTGACTACCTTGCCGCTGTCGCGCTCCTGCGGCAGCTTGACCATGAGCGGCACATGCAGGGTGGCGTCATAAAGAAAGATCCCGTGGGTCTGCTCCTGGTGTTCGCCCAGGCCTTCTCCGTGATCGCCCACCAGCACGATGAGCGAGTTGTCGTACCAGCCGCGCCGGCGGAGGTAGGCCAGAAAGTCGCCCAGAGCGTGGTCGGCATAGGCAATTTCGCCGTCGTAAAGATGGTTGCGGTAAATCTCCGAGTAGGGCGGAGGAGGCTCGTAGGGGTCGTGCGGATCGTACAAATGAACCCAGGCGAAGACGGGCCCCGCCGCCAGCGGGGTCAGGGACTGCTGGGAGTGGGGCCGGTCCAGCCATTTCTCCGCGTGCTGCACCACTTCCATGCCGCGCCGCTCCTCCACGCCCCAGTGGCCCTTGCCGGCGTGTGACGGGAAATTGTCGTAGTAGTCAAAGCCCTGGTCGAAGCCCGGCGCCAGGGTCCTGGAATCGAGCACCACCGCGCCAATGAAGGCGGCGGTGTTGTAACCGCGCTGGTGCAGCAGCGTTGCCCAGGTGACATGGCTGGCGGAGAGCGCCACCCCGAAGTCGGTGACTCCATGCGAACTGGGGTACAACCCGGTCAGAATGCTGGCGTGAGAGCTGTTGGTAACGGGAACAGGGGTGAAGGCGCTGGCGAAACGTACGCCATCTTTGGCCAGGCCATCAATGGCGGGTGTTTTAATCCCGGAATAACCGTAGCAGGCGAGATGATCGGCGCGCAGGGTATCAATCGTAACCAGAAAGACGTTGGGAGGATTAACGGCTGGTTTCTCGGCTGCCCAAAGCGGAAAACTGAGCAGAAACAACGTGAGGCATATCGCCTTTTTCATGAAGACCGGACCCCGTGGCTGGTGCGAAATATGTGTTGGAAAATGACATCATTCTAGCTTACGGGGCGGCTGCCACTCCTGAACCACAGAGCTTAAAGGTAAATTTTGTGGCCGTGGCATTCCGCGGATTGCGGTCGGGCCTTCATGAACGCGGGAGTTTTAAAAATTTTTCCCCTGGGCGGAAAGGTTGCACGGAGCCTTAGCGCATGGGCGCCAGGGAGAGCCGGAGTTTGTGGGTGGCGCGGAAAAGAGTGTTCTTCACCGTTCCTTCGCTGGTCTTAAGCATCTCGGCCACGGTGCGCAGCCTCAGGTTCTGGAAGTGTTTCAACTCAAATACCATGCGCTCCCGGGGTGAGAGCTGCTGCAGCGCGCGGGCAATTTGCTTTTGCAACTCCCGCGCCTGCAGGGAGCGTTCCGGGTCGCTGGCCGGGTGGCCATCGGGCACATACTGCACCAGTTCAGTTTCTTCGCCATCCGGCGAGACCACCACGCTGGCGTGCCGTTGCTGCTTCTGGCGTTTGCGCAGGTAGTCCAGGCACACGTTGGTGGTGATGCGATGAATCCAGGTGTAAAAGGAACACTCGAAGCGAAAGCCGGGCAGGCTCTGATAGGCGCGCAGAAACGAGTCCTGGTAAATGTCCTGCGCGTCGCTCTCCGAACCAGTAATGCGCATGGCCAGGCGAAGCACCGGCTGGTCGTAGTTGCGCACCAGTTCCTCGAAAGCGGCGGAATTCCCCCGCTGCGCCTCACGCACCAGCGTGATGTGGTCCAGGCCGGGAAAGCCGGCGGACGGCTCCGTCGGGGGCGGCGGAGGCAAGGCTGCCTGCCCGCTTCTGCAGGCCACCATGGCGCGATCCGAATTGCCATTTGAGACCAGCATATCTTCAGCTCACCGCCTGGGCATTAGCCCCAGCCTGACGATGCACCACCAGGAGAGCCACATCGTCGGCGCGGGGCTGGGTGGCGGCAAAATCCTGGGTCGCGCCCAGGACGGAAAACAATATGGCGCTTGCCGAACTGCTGCCGGCGCTGCGCGCTGCCGTCGCCAGCCTCTCCTCCGCGAAATCTTCGCCCTGGCCGTTGCGGCATTCCACCACTCCGTCGGAATAGCCCACCAGCGTCTCTCCGGGAGCCAGCAGGGCGCGACCGTTGCTGAAAGCGGCTCCCGGCACCGCACCCAGCAGCGGTCCTCCCGCGATGAGGCGTTCCACCTGGCCGCCGGCGCGCAGCAGCAAAGGATCGGGATGTCCGGCATTGCAATAGGTGAGTTCGCCGGTTGCGGAATCCAAACAGCCGAGAAACAACGTGGCCAGCGGAGGTTCCGGCTGCAGGCTCAGGAAATGGTCGTGAATGGCGGTCGCGATCTGCGCCGGGTCGGGACAGGAACCGGCAAAAATGCGGATCAGCCCGCTGAGGTGGGTAAACCACATTCCCGCAAACAGGCCTTTGCCGCAGATGTCTCCGATGGCGAATACCGTGCGCTTGCCCGCATCGAAGGCGGTTAACAGGTCGCCGGAAACGTGCTGGCTGGCGAAATTTTCGCCCGCGATTTCAAAATCGCCCCGGCGTAAATAGCGCGGACCGCTGAGCTTGCGCTGCACCTGGGCGGCGTCAGAGAGGGCGCGCTGCAGCGCGTCGCGCTGACGGCGCAGGCTGGCGAGTTCCTCTTCCAGGGCCAGGCTGCGCTCCGCCGCCGCTGGCGCATTACCGGACACTTCCGGGGAGCGCGCCTCGCGGCCGCGCGCCGGCCACACACCATGCGGAAAGCGCATTTCGCGATTGGGCCCGCCGCGTCTTTCCGCCAGCCTGTTCATCGCTGCCTCCCGAATTCCCGGCCCGCCTGTTCAGGCGGCTGGGGCAATGAAATGCAACCCTGGCCTAGCCCACAAATTTGTAGCCGATTCCGTGCACCGTCAGAATGAAGCGCGGCTCTTCCGGCTTGGGCTCGAGTTTCTGGCGCAGCCGCACGATATGCGCGTCCACGGTACGCGTGGTGGGGAAGCGTTCATAACCCCACACGTCTTCCAGCAGGCGGTCCCGGGTAACGGTCTCGCCAGGATGGGAAAGAAAATATTTGAGCAGCTCAAATTCCTTGGCGGAAAACTCGAGAGGCCTGCCGCCGCGAATCACGCGACAACTGCGCACGTTCACTTCCACATCGCCGAAAGAGTAACGTTCCTGGTCCTTGGGAGCTCCCTGGGCCCGGCGCAGCACCGCCTTCACCCGGGCCAGCAGTTCGCGGATGGAGAAGGGCTTGGTCACGTAGTCGTCGGCTCCCAGTTCCAGTCCCACCACCTTGTCCACCTCCTGGCCGCGAGCGGTGAGCATGATGATGGGCAGGGCGGGCTTCTTCACTTTGAGCTGTTTGCACACGTCCAGGCCGCTCATGCGCGGCATCATGACGTCAAGCACCACCAGGTCGGGGGAATCGCTGAGCGCGCGCCCCAGGCCTTCCACCCCGTCGCCGGCGGTGATGACCTCGTAGCCTTCAAATTCGAAATTGTCGCGAAGACCGGAGACCATCGCGGGCTCGTCTTCCACGATCAGGATTTTGGTCATCTTGGGGCCTCCCGGCCGTTCCCTTTCCGCTACGCTGTGTGGTGTGCCCACCGCTTCCTCCTCACTGGACGGCGACCGCCCTGGCTTCGCTGACTGCCACATTTACAGGCAGCTCGATGACGAATTTGCTGCCTTTGCCGGGTATGCTCTCCACCGAAACTTCGCCGCCATGAGCTTCCGCAATGTGGCGCACCAGGGACAACCCCAGCCCGCTGCCCTTGGTGTTGTGAACCAGGGGGTCGCCGACGCGATAGAACTTCTCAAAAATTTTGTGCTGCTCGGGCCGCGAAATACCGATGCCGTGATCCACCACCTCCAGCTTGACGGAACCGTTCTCCCGGTAGAGGTTTACCCCCAGGTACTTCTCGTCCTGCGAATACTTGAGCGCGTTGTTCACCAGGTTGAGCAGGGAGCGCGCAATGGCTTCCCGGTCCACGCGCATGGGCGGCAGGTTCTCGGAAATGTTCTCCTCGAAAATGAAGCCGTTCTGCTCGATCTGGTAGCGGTAGGATTCCAGGGTGTTGCGGACCAGTTCGGCGATGTCGGTCTCGCGAAACTCGTATTCCTTGCGTCCCGCCTCGATGCGCGAAAAATCCAGGATGTTGTTGATGAGGGCGGTGAGCCGCTCGCTTTCCTTGCGAATGATGCGGTAATACTCCTCGCGTTTATCCTGGCTGGTCAGACGGCCCAATTCCAGAGTTTCCGCATAAAGCCGGATGAGGGACAGCGGCGTACGCAGCTCGTGGGAGACATTGGAAACGAAATCCGATTTGAGCCGTGCCAGCGCCATCTCCCGATTCACGTTGCGATAGGTGAACAGGATGCCTCCCGCCAGCAGCAGGGAGAGGCCGCCGAGAATCAGAAACTCCATGCGCACAAAGTGGTCGCCCATGGCCTTCAGGGTGGTGCCGCGCAACTTCATGGCCAGCACCAGGCCGGGAAAGGCGCCTTCCATGGTGTGCTCCACCTCCGGCTTGCCGCCGTCCCAGTCGGTGCAGGCCGCCAGAAACTCGGGATTGCCCTTCATGTGCACCATGACGCCCGCGCGGTTGTTGCCCTTGTCCTCCGTGAGGTTGCTGGCCATCAAACTGTTCAGCACCTGGGGAAAGAACTGGTCGCGCAGGTATTCTGGGTCGAAAACAAAGCCGCCCATGGCGGCTTCCTGGCCGGCTTTCTGCGGCACGATGAAATACACCACCGATTCGTAGAGATACTTGTCTCCCCGCCGGACTTTATTGGGATCGAAGTACGCCGGCAGTTTGTCTTCCTGCTCCATCATCCGGAACTTTTTGACCGCGGGTTCGTACTCCAGCTTCATCCAAATCATCATGTGCTGCAGTTCGTCCACTTCGGCGCGATAGTCCGGATCGTCCGTGGCCCCCTGCCGGGAACGAAAAATCACGCCGGTTTTCGGGCTGTAATAGAAAGCATGGGCGATGTAGGGGTATTTTTTGAACAAGGCATCCAGTTCGTCGGAGCAGGCTACCTGGGGCTGGGGAAAATCGTGGCGCACCTGTTCCACCATGGCGTAGCCCTTTTCATTGATGCGCTTTTCAGAGATGGCCAGCGCTTCGGAAAAATCACGCTGCATCAAGGCTTCAATGCCGTGGTCGCGATGGATCTTCTCCAACTGCAGAACGTTGATAACGATGAGAGCGGCGGCGGGCAACACCACCGCCAACTCCAGCGTCAGCAGCAATCGAGTGCGCTCGTTCCAGCGCCAGCGCTTTTTCATCGCACGCTCCTGCCCGGTTTGGCCCCTGAACTCGGTCACCGGGTAAACAGTACTTTAAACCCGCTCCGAGTGTGTTGTGGGCAAGTAAAAAGCTGTAAAAAGTTGTGAAATCGCACCTCACCCGGCACAACCATGGAATGAGCTTGGGCTGGATGCGCTACAGGCGGGCGGGCAACAAGTCCATGGGATTCAGCGTGCTACAAACCGGATTCGAAGGCTATCCGAATCCTGCTCTGGAACCCGCCCTGAAAAAAGATAAGGACCGGCTACCGAATTTGGCTATAGCTGGGCTGAAGAATTTTTAGCGAGAATGGTCCTCAATCTCCGGCAGCGACTGGTTGAGTTGCGTGCCCGCAGAAGAGGAAACCAGGGATGAGCGCCTGGCAGACCAGCGAAGTTCAGCCTCTACCACCTGGCGCGAGGTCATGATTTGCCGCAGCTTGGCCAGTTCACGCTTGCTGGCTCTATCTCCCGCGGCCACGGCGCGCCGGAGCCAGTCGTAAGCTTCCTCATAATCCAGGCGCCCGCCGCGCCCGGTGGCATACATCTCGCCCAGGTCTCTCTCCGCCGGAACATAACCCTGTTCGGCGGCTTTGCGATACCAGGCCAGGGCTTGCAGGTAATCGTGCGGCAAGCCGTCGCCTGCGCAGTAGAGTTGCGCCAGGCTGGTTTGGGCGAGGGCGTTGCCCTGAAGGGCGGCAGCGCGGTACCACTCTGCGGCTTGCCTGGGATCGCGTGGCAGTCCAGCCCCGCGGTGATACATAAAAGCCAGATTGGCCTGCGCCTGCGGCACTCCCTGCCGCGCCGCCGCTTGCGTCCACTTGGCTGCGGCAGCGTAGTCCCTGCGGCCCAACTTGCCGGTGAAATAGAGGTACCCCAGGCTGGTTTGCGCCACCGCATCACCCTCTTCCGCCGCCGCTTCATACCAGCGCAGCGATTCGCGCTGGTCGCGAGGCACGCCCAGGCCCCACTGATAAAGAATGGCCAATTCACGCTGGGCCATGCTGTAGCCCTGCTCCGCCAGTGGGCGATAGAGGGTTGCGGCGGCCGCGCAATCCCGGCTTACTCCCTTGCCGTCACGATAGAAGCTTGCCAAATTGAATTGCGCCGCCGGAAAGCCCTGTGCTGCCGCCCGCCTGTACCACTTCAGGGCCTCGCCTGCATTCTGTTCCACGCCCAAACCCCGGGAGTACATGAAACCCAGATTGGTTTGTCCGTCTGGATTATTCTGCTCCGCTGCCCGGCGATACCACTCCGCCGCTTGCGCATAGCTTTGCTGAACGCCCAGTCCCTGCTGATACAAATAGCCCAGATCGTTAGCCGCCCGGCCCACATGCTGCCCGGCCGCCCGGCGCAGCCATTGTGCCGCGCTGGCATAATCGCGGCTCACCCCAAAACCATCCCCATACGCAATCCCGAGAACGCATTGCGCGTGGGCATTTCCGGAAGCAGCCTGCGCCATCAACTGAGGTATCTGTTGCGGGGTTAAGCCCTTCGCTTCGCGCTGAAACTCGTCATCCGGCAGATTCAGATTTGCGCCCCTTAGGTCAACGACGGAAGATACGATGGATACGAGAAAAACCACAGCAACCCAGCACAACCTGCGCGATGACATAAATGCCCGCCCCGCTCTCCGGCGCCGAGAGATTGCGCTGCCCGTCTCGGGGCTGCGCATGCCTGGCGCGCTGCTCTGTGAGGCGCGCCCAATCCGTTGGCGAATTGAGCGCCTCACACCGCATAGACGAAGTGCCCGCGCTGGGAGCTCGGGAAATTGCCCGGCAGCAAAAGATTTTACAAATGCAATTCTCCACAGCACTCATGCGATATGTTTCAGTGATGTAACGCCTGCGAATAGCGGCGGCTTCCCTCAGGCCGCCGTGTCCTGCCGCATGTAACAAACACAGTTCACATCTGTGGCGACCGTATAGACGAAGCTTCCGTCGCCGCCGCGGCCGACAAGCCACTCGGCGGTCGGGAATAAAACTTCGCATTTCCAGTTATCAGAGTGCCGGGCACGCGGATTCGCACTCCGCGCGGACAGCAATTATTCACGTAACCGGCGGAGGCAAGATGCGTCAGACGAAGACCGTGAGCGAAGCCGTCAAGAAAACGCAGCAGGGCGATGGAGTAGACCGTCGCGGATTTCTCAAATGCATGGCTTGGGCGGGAACCGGACTAGTGTGGACGATGGCCGGGGGAGTGCCCGTCTCCCGCCTGATCGCGGGCGGGCGGCAAAAAATGCGCGAGACGGGCAGCTTCACCTTCGTCCAGATCAGCGATAGCCATATCGGCTTCGATAAGGGCGCCAATCCCGATGTGACCGCCACCTTCCAAGCCGCCATAACTAAGATTAACGCCCTGCCGGTCGAGCCCGATTTGATCCTGCATACCGGGGATCTGAGTCACCTCTCCAAGCCGCAACAGTTCGACACTCTTGAGCAGGTATTGAAATCAGCGAAGCGGAAGCAGGTGTTTTATGTGCCCGGCGAGCACGACGTCGCCCTCGACAACGGACGCCAGTTCCTGGAGCGTTACGGAAAGGGCACTCGCGGCGGCGGCTGGCACAGTTTTGACCATAAGGGAGTGCACTTTGTCGGCCTGGTGAATGTGCTTGATCTGAAGGCCGGGGGATTGGGCCAACTCGGCCACCAACAACTGGAATGGCTGGAACGCGACCTGCGTGGTTACAGCAGCAGCACCCCGGTGGTGGTGTTTGCGCACATCCCGCTGTGGACGGTGTATCCGGAGTGGGGATGGGGCACGCAGGACAGCGCCCAAGCACTCTCCTACTTGCGGCGATTCGGTTCGGTCACCGTTCTCAACGGTCACATCCACCAAATCATGCAGAAAGTGGAAGGCAATGTGACCTTTCATACCGCCCTCTCCACCGCCTTTCCACAGCCGGTGCCGGGAACCGCGCAGGCGCCCGGGCCGCTCAAGGTTCCGGCTGAACAATTGCGGCGCGTGCTGGGCATAGCTGACGTCAATTACGTCGGCGGTGAGCACCACCTGGCCGTGGTGGACGCAACCCTGGGCGGCGCGCGCCCGGCAGAGGTCAGCGGCATCCTTCGCAAAGCCGCGGCTGCAGCCGCCTCTGCGGCACACGGCCAGGCCGGCGGGTCACCCGCCACGGGAGCGGCGGCAGGAGCGGTGGTCGCAGCTGCCATCGGCAATTTCTCCTTTGCTCCCAGGGAATTGGCAGTGCGGATGGGTGCCGCGGTGGAGTGGACGAACAGAGACGACACCCCGCACACCATCACCAGCGACGACGATCTGTTTTCTTCGCCTCTGATGGATACCAACCAGACCTTCCGCCACACTTTTTCTTCGGCGGGCAGGTTTCTCTATCACTGCAAGCTTCACCCCACGATGACGGGGGCGGTGGTGGTGGCATGAAGCCGGTTATCACGAATCCAAGCAGGGAGCGGCAGGTTTGAAACTGCCATCCCCTAGCGTGGCGCAGGAAGCGGAGGCACACGCGCAACCGCCTGCCGGGGAAACCGGCGATGCCGGATCCTTTGAAGCGATGGCCATGCCGCTCTTTGCGCCGCTCTACAATTTCGCCCACTGGCTCACCCAAAACCGGGAAGAAGCTGAGGATCTGGTGCAGGAGGCATACGCCAAGGCGCTCAAAGGCTTCGCCTCGTTCTCTCCGGGAACGAATTTCCGGGCCTGGATGTACCGCATTGTGCGCAACACATTTCTGAGTTCGCGCAGCGGGCTGCGGGCGGCCGCGACGGTGCCCCTGGACGAAGAGGAGAACGGGGAAGCGGCGCTGCCCGCCATCAGTGAAACTCCGGAATCGCTGCTGCTGGCGCGCTCCGACCAGGAGATGATTCGCGCCGCGCTGGAGCAACTGCCCTTGCCCTTTCGCGAGATCATCCTCCTCTGCGACCTGGAGGAGATGAGCTATCGAGAAATTTCCGTCACGCTGGGGCTTCCGCTGGGCACTGTAATGTCACGCCTGTCGCGCGCGCGGACGGCCATGCGCGAGTTGTTGCGGCGCCAATTGCGGAGGACCTCCCATGAACTGTGAATGGCGAGTCCGTCTCGACGGCTACGTGGACGGAGAGCTTTCGCCGGAAAAGCAGGCGCAATACGAACAGCACCTGCGTGATTGCCCATCCTGCGCCGGCGCCCTGCTTAGTTGTATGCAAATGAAGCGGGGAATCCGCAGCGCCGCCGCGGCCCGGTACAGTCCTCCTGCGGAACTGCGCTTCCGAGTGGCGCAGGTGATCGGCCCGCCGCCCCGGATTACATACCGCTGGCTGCCGCAATTCAGCCTGGCTGTCGCCGCGCTGATGCTGGTGGTGGTTGCGGCAGCCGCCTGGCTGGCGCGCCCGCGGGCGACTGACTTTGCCAGTGAACTTCTGGACCTGCACGTCTCTGCTTTGGCCAGCGCCAACCCGGCAGACGTGCTCTCCTCCGATCGGCACACGGTGAAACCGTGGTTCGAAGGCCGTTTGCCCTTCGCGTTCAATCTGCCCGACCTGCAGGGGTCGCCCTTTCGCCTGATCGGGGGACGGCTTACCTATTTTCAACAGAGTCCGGGGGCCCAGCTGTTGTTCGGCCTGGGCAAACACCAGATCTCGCTCTTTATTTTTCAGGAGGGCGCCTTGCAACTACGGCCCTCTCCGCGGACCCAAGAACTCGGATTCACCATTGACACCTGGAGCCAGGATGGGCTGCGCTACGCCGCGGTGGGTGACACTGAGCCGGCCCAGATTCATGCTCTTCGTCAATTGTTCCAAGCCGCGCATTCGAATAAACCGTGAGCGCCGATTGGCGACACCGCATCCACGCAATCATTACTCTCTTGATTCCCCAACGGCCTTAACAATGTTATCGTTTTGTTGATATACATCGTTCGGATGGTACATCGCATTGTTGACCAATCTGTGGCCCTGCCCTCCAGCTGGGTGCATGATTACTTCCGAATTTCATAGCCTCACCCTTCTTAAATTCCATAGATTCGAGCGATTCACGTAGCAGAAAGCTTGCCCTCTGCTCGTAACCACTTATTTCCCTGTGACCAAGCCTCACTTTGTTGAACTGCTCGGGAATGGGCAGGAGATTGCAGGAAGTTGCTGTTATTACGGCCCGCTATTTTTCAACTACAAATCAATCTGTGATTTGCTGGAGGGGTTATGGGTGTGTGCTCGGGTAAACATTTGTTTGGCGTAATTATTTTCGCCATGTTGGGTGTAACGCTAGCTCTTGGACAAGGCATCGTGACCGGATCCATATCGGGTACGGTGACAGATGAGAGCGGCGCTGTAGTGGCAGGCGCTACCGTACACGCTGTCCAGGTTGAGACCAATCGCGCGTTCAACGCGGTCAGCTCCAATGCTGGCGTAGTCTCCCTGCCATCTCTGCCGCCGGGAACCTACACTGTCACCATTGCGGCCAAGGATTTTGCCGCTTATGAAGCCAGCAATGTTGCGGTGCTGGTGGCTAAGGACACTTCTCTGGGGACGGTCAAGCTGAAGGTAGGTCCAACCACCGAAAGTGTGACGGTTACGGAATCGGCACCCCTGGTGGAAAACACTACAGACCAGATTTCCGCCAACTTCCAAACCAAGGAAGTCACCAGCATTCCACTGGGCAACACTTATGACTCTTTCGCGCTGTTCCTTCCGGGAGTCGCCACGGCCGGCAGCGGAGGGTTCAGCAACAACAATGGCGCCGAGTTGGCTGTCAACGGCCAGCGCTCGCGTTCCAATAACTTCCAGCTCGATGGGCAGAATAACAATGACAACACTATCGGTGGTCCTTCCATCTTCTTCGGCAACCAGGATGTGATCTCGGAGCTGCAGGTTATCAGCAACTACAGCGCCGAGTACGGGCGCAATATGGGCGGGGTGGTTAATTACATCACCAAATCAGGAACCAACGCCTTTCACGGCACCGCCTATGAGTTTAATCAGAACTCGGAGTTCGACTCCCTGGCAAATCAGGAAAAGTCTCCACTCTTCAGCGGCCCCAATGGCAATTCCTTCTGCGCGCCCGGACAGAAATCGACTTCGACTGTGCCTTGCGATAAGCCGGCAGTCTCGAAATTTATCGACAACCGCTTCGGCGGCACCATTGGCGGTCCCATTAAGAAGAACAGGGTCTGGTTTTTCGGATCAACGAACTTTGAGCGCCAGCGCTCAGCGGGGTCGCCCGTTTCCTCTGCCCCGTCGCTTACCCCGACCTCCACCGGCCTTCAGCAACTGGAAACTGCCTTTCCAAACAGCCTGGGAGTTCAGGCTCTGAAGCAGTTCGGCCCGGCGACAGTGTCGAAAGGAAGTCCTATTTTCAGCAATATCCAGAATGTACCAGTGACCGTGGGTAGCGTCACCGTCCCCATACAGTTTGGCAGCCTCACCCGTTTCCTGCCCGCTCTGTTCAACGACTACGAAGCGACAGGTCGCGTTGACACCCAAATTTCATCCAAGGACCGCTTCTTCGCTCGCTACATCTTCCAACAGAACATCAACACCAACCAGGCATTCTTTGGGCCAGCGGCCACCGCAGCTGGGCAATTCGTGGACGTGCCAGGCCGATCCCAGCAAATAGGGCTAGACTATACTCGCACCTTCACCTACAACATGCTCAACCAGGTGCGCTTTAGCTTCTCGCGTGCCGGCTTCGGGTTTGAAGGCGGCGCTTTCCCCAACTGCACGCGGGCGAACCTCACCAATTGCCCGCCTGAAATCTTCTTGCTCTCCGCCACTGACCTGGGCTTCGGCCAGAACCTGGTGTTTCCCCAAGGTCGTACCATCAACGTCTACCAATTGCAGAACAATGCCTCCTGGGTGCACGGCCAGCATGTGATTCAATTTGGCGGCGAGTACGATAAGCAGCGCTCACCAAACGTCGGCCTGTTCTTCGTCAACGGGTTGTTTGTCTATCCCGATTTCAACTCCCTGATAGCCAATTCACCGCTGTTGAGCCAGGTTGCCTACGGACCTCCCGTACTACGTTTCAAGGAGAATGACCTTGCCTTTTATTTTCAGGACGATTGGCGAGTAAAAAGCAACTTGACCCTCAACCTGGGATTGCGCTGGGAATATAACCAGCAAGCAAGCAATCTGCTGCACGATGAAAGCGTGGCCCAGCAGACCGGGCCCAACCACCTGTGGGATCAAAGCCTGCCTCTAGATCGCACCACTGTACCCAAAGCTCCCAACCATTACCGCAACTTCGGGCCGGTGGTCGGATTCGCTTGGACGCCGCGCATGCTTCCCCGCCTTTTTGGCAAGGACGACACTGTCATTCGTGGCGGCTTCCGCATAGCTTACGATTTCGCCTATTACAACCTGGCGCTCAATGTGGGCGGCTCGGCCCCTTTCACCAACCTGGCCACCTTCAGTCAGGGGCTGCCCAATGTCGCGACCCTTACCGGAGCCAATATTGCAGCCGCCCTGTTCCCCTTCGCTCCCAAAGGAGATCCTGGATTTGCCACCGAACTGCAGCTTGCTCCGAACTTCCGCAACCCTTATTCGCAGCAATGGAACCTCGGAATCCAACGTCGAATTGGCTCGAAAATAGCCGCCGAAATACGATATGTGGGCAACCACGATGTCGGCAACTTTCAGGAAATCAATGGCAACCCTGCGCTTCTGCCCCTCGTTCAATCCGGCTTCTCCAACCTGATACCTGCCGGCCTCACCCCGTGCACCGATGCCACGCAGCCTGGCGGTGCACCTGATCCGTCGCTGGGAGTACCCGTGGGATATGCAAACTGCACGCGCAGCAAGGTCATCGAGTATGCCAATACCGCCTACTCCATTTATCATGGCCTGCAGTCGCAGTTGCGCTTGCAGAACTGGCATGGCTTCACAGGCCAGGGCTCCTACACTTACAGCCGCGTCATTGACAACGCTTCAGAAGCCTTCTCCAGCGGAACCGGCACCGTCGTTGCCATTGCCCAGAACCCGTTCGACGTCACTAAAGCCGAACGTGGCCAGAGCAATTACAACTATCCCCATGTGTTCGGTGTGCTGTGGAGCTATGACCTGCCATTCGGGAAAAACCAGGCTGGTCTTCTGGGACACGCATTGGGAGGTTGGCAAATCAACAGCACGTACCGCTACTCAAGTGGGCAGCCCTACACGGTTATTCAGAATGCCACACCAGGATCGCTGTGCGATCCTACCAATTTCACCGGTGGAACCGTCGACGCTTGCCGGCCGATCCTGTTCAATGCCAGTGCCCCATTTGCCTCGGTGGGCCAGTGCACCAACCCCAGCGCGCCGGGTTGTGGCCTAATGGACGTAGCCACCGGCAACTCCATGCCTTTGAGTGCGGCCCACTGGATCATCAATGACCCCAACGCGGCCCAATTCTTCGGTTCGCCGTTCCTGGGAGTGGGCCGGAATACCGAGCGCGGACAAGCCATCAGCACGGCCAACCTCGGCGTGTTTAAAAATACCAAGGTAAGCGAACGCTTGACCGTCCAGTTCCAGGCAGAAGCGTTCAACGTGTTCAACACCCAGTGGCTCGGGATTCCTGGAGTAACCGTGAACGGAGTCACTAGCGGAGCCTTTGGGACCACCAAGTTCAACTCTAACGGTGGTGACACCTTCGCCGGTAACATCGTAACTGACGGCATTGGCCGCCGCCGCCTGCAATTCGGGCTCAAGCTGATCTTTTAGGCCGTCTGTCTGATTGGGGACCGCCCGCGGGCGGTCCTTTTTTTGCCCGCGCAAACGCCTCCCAGGGCAGAAAAACCGAAAATTTTCTCTGCCGGGGATGAGATTTCGCTTCAAAACGTTATACAGTCCGAGGAGTTTAGGTTAAGGCGGGTAGGTCCTTCCCCTGGGCCGGAGTTCGGAGGCGGTCATTACCGAAGGCGGCAACCGCCGTGTTTGCTTCGAGCAGGAAGCCATGCCCCACGTGCGCTCCTTATTGCGCACGGCCATGCGGTTGTGTCGGAGACAGGAAGCGGCCGAGGACCTGGTGCAGGAAACCATGCTTCACGCCTGGAAAGGTTTCAGCCAATTCCAGCCGGAGACCAACTGCAAAGCCTGGCTGTTTGCCATCCTCATGAACCTGTGGAATGAGCATCATCGCAAGCCTTGGGTCCGTCACGAGACGGTGATGGAGGAGGAATTCGACTTCGACCAGCAGGTCGTCCCCGGCAACTTTGATGACCGCGTCTTCATGAACGAGGTTCTGGCCGGTATTGATCGGCTGCCGGAAGAACAGCGCTGTGTGCTGTTGCTGTCGGTGGTGGAAGGTCTGGCCTTGCGCGAGATTGCGGAGATATTGAAGATTCCGATGGGAACGGTGATGTCCCGTCTGGGACGGGCCCGGGCGACATTGCGCGAATACATGCGGCCCAATCCGGGGCTCATGCTGAGCAGCAGAGAACGCAAATTATGCGATGCCATGAAGCCGAAGGGCTATTAACACCTCAATTTTCGGAAAGCCTCGAGCCCGCCATGCAGAGCGAGTTGGCTTTGCACCTGGAGTCGTGCGCGGCATGCCGGGC
>DATGGJ010000211.1:0-3577 GCA_035308585.1 Terriglobales bacterium | reverse complement strand
CCGCGGAAATGGCCAAAAAGGCGAAGACCGCGGGAATGCCGTTGTGCTCGAAAAATCCCATGGTGCCGGAAAAGCCATATCCCCCAAACCAGCCCAGCATTTTCTGGGCGCCGTGGGCGAAGAACACCACTCCCAGGACCAAGCGGACGACGGTAAGAGTGAAATCATTATTGGTGCGGAGCAACTTGCTTAGCATATTTTTATCTCCTCAACTAAGGACGTAGTGCTGCACGCGAGATGCTTCGGGGCTGAAGCCCCTCCGCATGACGCCTGCAAGGGGGCCTCACGCCAGGTCGAACAACAGAAATTCCGAATTGGGAGCGCGGCCGGTGATTTCGAGCGCGGTCTCGCGCTCCACGGCGGCGCCGTCGCCGGCCTTCAGGCTGGTGCCGTTCAGCGAGACCTCGCCCCTCGCAACCTGCAGCCAGGCGTAGCGCCCCTTTTCCAACTGGTGACGCACGCTTTTGTCTTTTTCCAGAACGGAAGCGTAGAGGCGCGCGTCCTGGTGAATGGTGACCGCTCCGTCTTCGCCGCCGGGTGAGGCCACCAGGCGCAGCCGGTTAAGCTTGGCGTCGCGAGGGAATTCCTTCTGCTCGTAACTGGGCTCAATGCCTTTGCGCTCAGGCAAAATCCAGATTTGGAGCAGGTGGACCTCCTCCGCCGGCGAGTGGTTGAATTCGCTGTGCAGCACGCCGGTGCCGGCGCTCATGCGCTGCACTTCGCCCGGACGGATGGTGGAGCCGGTGCCCATGCTGTCCTTGTGGGCGAGCGCGCCCTCCAGCACGTAGGTGATGATTTCCATGTCGCGGTGCGGATGGGTGCCGAAACCGTGGCCGGGCTCGACGTGGTCCTCATTGATGACGCGCAGACTGCGGAATTGGGTGTGTTCGGGATCGTAATAATCGGCAAAAGAAAAGGTATAGCGGGTGTGAAGCCAGCCGTAATCGGCTTGGCCGCGCTGGTCAGCAGGACGCAGGGTGATCATGGGCGGCCTCCTTTCAGCAACTATAGATGCTTTAACGTTGAAATAGTTTCAGAATCCGTGGCTGGTGGTTGGTAGCTGTGCTTCTTGCCAATCGAACCTGGCCGCTAACTGCCCGTCGCTAACCACCAACCTGCTGGTTTTTGCCCAGTTTCCGGCACAGGCGGGCCAGTTCCTCCTGCTGGGCGGGGTTGAGGCGCTCCATAAGTTCAACAATACGGGCCAGGTGTACGGGGAAGATGCGGGCCATAAGTTTGCGGCCTTTCTCGGTGATGGCAAGGCTGACGAAGCGGCGGTCCTCCCCCGATTGCTGACGGACGACCAGGCCCCGCTTTTCCAGATTCTTGGCCACCATGGTCAGGTTGCCGCTGGTTTTGAGGATCTTGCGGGCCAGTTCGCTCAGGCACAAGGGGCCGACGTGGTAAAGGGCCTCGAGCACGGCGAACTGGCTGGAGGATAGACCGCTATCCGCGAGAGAGCGTGTGGCTTCTGTGTGCAGGGTGTCGCTGGCGCGCAGCAGCTTCACATAGGCGGAAAGAGCGCGCTCCTGGCGCGGAGTGCCATGGAAGTGGCGGGGCATGGGACTGGATACAGTTTAACATTAAAGCGTTGTCGTAAAGGCGGCCCGGGATGAGGGTTTCCTCGGAAAGTGTTTCGCGGGCGAGGCGCCCGCGCCCGGAAAACCTAGCCAGCCTGGGACGCCAGGAGTTGACGCCATTCGTGCGGGCGTGTAATTGTGCCAGATCGAATCAAGGCTTTTAGGCAGAAATGAACTTCCTCGGCATTGATGTGGGCACGGGAGGAACCCGCGCGGTAGTGGTCAGTGAGCGCGGTCAGGTGGTTGCCGCGGCCGGCGCGGAACATGCGCACTTTGCCTCGCCGCAAACCGGCTGGGCGGAGCAGGACCCGCAGGACTGGTGGCGGGCCGCGCAGGAAGCAGTGCGGGCGGTGCTGAACCGGGGTGTCGCGGCGGAGACCATCGGCGCGGTCGGCTTTTCCGGGCAGATGCACGGGGCGGTGCTGCTAAACGAGCGCGACCGGATTCTGCGCCCGGCCATCATCTGGTGCGACCAGCGCACGGCGGCACAGTGCCGGCAAATCACGGAGAAGATCGGACCGCGGCGGCTGATCGAGTTGACCGCCAACCCGGCGCTCACCGGATTCACCCTCCCCAAGCTGCTTTGGGTGCGCCAGCATGAGCCCGAGCTGTGGGCGCGCGTGCGCGCCGTATTGCTGCCCAAAGATTATGTTCGCCTGCGGCTCACAGGGGAGCGGGCCATAGATGTGGCCGATGCTTCCGGCACGCTGCTGTTTGACGTAGCCCACCGGCGCTGGTCGGCGGAAGTGGCACAGGCCGTGGAAGTGGATGAGAGGCTGTTGCCGCCGGTATTTGAGTCGCCGGAAGTTGTGGGGGTAGTCTCCCCCGAGGGTGCTCAGGCAACAGGGCTCAAGCAGGGGACGCGGGTGGTGGCGGGAGCGGGCGACCAGGCCGCGGGCGCGGTGGGACTGGGGGTGGTTCGGCCCGGGGCGGTGAGCGCTACCATCGGCACTTCCGGTGTAGTATTCGCGGCCACGGACCGGCCGGCACTTGATCCGCAGGGCCGGGTGCATACCTTCTGCCATGCGGTTCCCGGCCGCTGGCACGTTATGGGCGTGACCCAGGGCGCTGGGCTTTCGCTGTGCTGGTTTCGCGACCAGTTCGGCGCCGGGGCCGATGACGGCCGCGATCCCTACGAGCGGTTGTGCGCCGAGGCGGCCAAGGTTCCGGCGGGAGCGGCGGGGCTGCTGTGGGCGCCGTATCTGATGGGGGAGCGAACACCGCACCTGGACCCGGAGGCTCGGGCGATGCTGGCCGGGCTGACCGCCAGCCATACCCGGGCGCACGTGGTGCGGGCCATCCTGGAAGGTGTGGCCTTCAGTCTGCGTGATACGCTGACCATTTTTGAGGAAATGAAAGTGCCGGCAGGGAGCATTCGCCTGGGCGGCGGGGGAGCGCGCTCCCCGGTGTGGCGGCAGATCCAGGCGGAGATTTATGGCAGGACCGTGGAAGTGGCGGCGGCGGAAGAAGGAGCAGCCTACGGGGCGGCGCTGCTGGCGGGCGTGGGGGGAGGGGCGTGGCCTTCGGTAGACGCGGCCTGTGAGGCCGTGATTCGGATCGCGTCGCGAATTGAGCCGGACCCGGCCACGGTGAAGCATATGGACGGCCGCTATCGGGAGTATCGGAAGTTATACCCGGCGATGAAAGGGATTGGGTTTTGAATGAAATGGGAGTGGGCCGCTAAGCCCAGGTGGCAGGCGTGGTCAAGCTCAGAAGCTTAGGCGAGCTGCGCTCGCCCGGACAGGCGAGGGCGCCTGTCCCACGTATTTGTTGGTCGAGCCGAGTGCCGAGTCCGGCAGCATAATTCGGCCACGCTCTCGCGGCCATAGAGTGAGGAGAACAGATGGGCAGACCGGTGTGTTTGTTTACGGGACAGTGGGCGGATTTGCCGCTGGAGAAGCTGGCGGCCAAAGCGCAGCGGTGGGGATTCGACGGGCTGGAGCTGGCCTGTTGGGGCGACCACTTCGAGGTGGACAAGGCGCTGGCCGATCCAGGCT
>DATGGJ010000210.1:0-3923 GCA_035308585.1 Terriglobales bacterium | reverse complement strand
GCGTTGAATCGCCGGCTGTAGAACACCTGGTCGGTGCAGTAGTGGCAGGCATACGGGCAGCCAACGCTGGTGGCGTAAGCCAGCTTGCGGACGCCGCAGATGCGCGCGTAAGCGTCGTGGTCGGCCAGGTGATAAGCCGGCAGCGGCAGCTGGTTGATGTTGACCACCGGCCGCTCAGCTTCGCTAACCACTCTCCCGCCAGTCTTATGGGAAGTGCCGCGCACTCCCTCGAGCCCCTCGCCATGCGCCAAACGCTCTACGACCTCCACGAAGGTCAACTCTCCTTGCCCGCGAACCACCGCATCCACAAAATCGGGACGCAGGGTTTGTTCCGGCAGCAGCGTGGGATGCCATCCCCCGAAAATCACCGGGAGATGCGGATGCTGCTGCTTGGTTTTTTGAGCCACGCGGATGGCGCCGCGAATCATGGGCCCGGTCAATACTGAAACCCCCAGGCAGACCGTTTCCGGGTCGGCCACCTCCTGGGCGATTCTCCTTTCGTAATCCGCGGTGATCGCAGCATCAATGACGGCTACCCGATAACCTGCTTCCAGCAGCGGCGAGGCCAGCGCCAGCAGACACATGGGTGCGCTCAGTGGCGGGCCATCGTACCGGGGATAGAAGAGTACGACCTTGTTCTTCACTGCCATCCTTCTCTCAGCAACTTGCCGGAGCGGGCTCGAGACGCTTGGCATCCACGCTTGGTTTCACCGCCAGCTTCCAGCGTTTCAAATGGCGATGAATCCACAGTTCCGCCGGAAAACCGTAGAAGTCATGGTCGAGCCGCCAGCGGGCAGGCGCGCTGATAGCCCGCTGCACCGTGTGGATCGCCCGGTTCTCGCGCTGCGCGGCGATAGGCACGCGATCGAACGCCATGCGCAGGTAGTCGCGCATAACCTGCAGGCGGCGGTGCTCTTTCCCTTTCAACCAGGGCAACACGGTGTAGCGCGGGAAGAAGTCGGACCAGCCTTCAAAAGACGTGGGCAGATCCAGGCCGAGCTCTTTGGCTCGCGCCATTACCGGCGCTCCCGGGTACGGAGTGAAAATATTGGTCCAGAATTCTGCTCCGGGATAGCGCCGGCACATGTCCATCATGAAGCGTACGGTTTCCCGGCGCTCCGCCGGGCCTTCTCCCGGAAAAGCAAAAATGATGTTGTAAGAAGGCCGGATCCCGGCCTGCAGGCAGCGCGCCGCCGATTCGTGGATGGATTCCAGGTCTTGAAAATCCTTGTTCATGGCGTCCAGGACTTTGCGCGAGGCCGATTCCGCCCCCTGGCAGATCTGCTGCAGCCCGGAGCGATGCAGCAGCTTGAGATCTTTCGCGCTCAGACGTGCCACCAGGTTGGTGGTGGCTTGAATGCTCCATTTGAAATTTGCCCCAGCCCGAAGCAGGCCTTCGCCAATCAGGCGGGCACGTTCAAGGTCAACCAGAAAGTTGTCATCCACCACCCACAGCAGTTCCAGCCGGTAGCGGCGGGTCAGGTCAACGGTCTCCTCAACAAATTGCTCCGGTGACAAGGCGTTCCACTTGCGCCCATAAACCCCGGCATTGGTGCAGTATGCGCAGTTGAAAGGACAAGCCAGGCTGGAGGTGTACATGGCCCAGCGCCTGCCACAGACGCGCTCGTAGGCGTCGAAGTCGGCCAGGTGGTAGGCCTTGGGAGGCATATCGGCGAGCGGGCGCAAGGGACGCGGAGCGGTGAACACCAGCTTGCCATCGCGTTTGAAACCTATGCCCGGAACGTCATCCAGAGCATCACCGGCCTGCAGATGCTGGGCGAGTTCCAGCATGGCGTCTTCGCCCTGCCCGCAGACCACAACATCCACAAATCCGGCCGCCAGTGTTTGATCGGGTAGAAGCGATGGATGCCA
The DNA here is from genome assembly GCA_035308585.1 of Terriglobales bacterium. Taxonomy (GTDB): domain Bacteria; phylum Acidobacteriota; class Terriglobia; order Terriglobales; family Acidobacteriaceae; genus JAICWP01. The sequence goes on along the minus strand of DATGGJ010000210.1, from coordinate 2,051 downwards.
GCCTCCCAGAATCACGGGCAGGGAAGGGTCGGCTGCCTTGGCCGCCTTCGCAATCTCGACCGTTTCCCGGATCATGGGGCCGGTTACCAGCGAGACACCCAGGCACAGCGCATCGGCCGCTTCGCTGAGGACGCGCTGCTTGAAGCCGGGAGTAATCGTGGAATCAATGATGCGCACGTCATAACCGGCGCGCAGCAGCGGCGTAGATATGGCCAGCAATCCCAGCGGAGCGGTGGCTTCCATGCTGGAGAAGGAAGGGAAAAAGAAGACGATTTTCTTTGAGCTCCGCACCTGCTCCTCGCCTCTACGGCCTGCCTGCCGCGTACAGCCGGCGGCCGGGGTTCACATCAATTTCGGAAATTGCGGCCCGCATTGCGTTCGTCGTGTTCTGACTGCACACGGGTGGGGAAGTTACAGGAAAGATGTATCCGGAAAATTACGTAACGTCGGAACACACAGCGGCGTCTGTCCCGGTGCAACAAGCAGGAAATGAATACGCAAACCAGACTGGCATCCGAAACGCAGGCCGCGATCGCAGTTGAAGATCCTGCGCTTGCCCTGCGCGCCGGAAAACACGCGGCGTCCGCTTCTGATAAGGCCACCGCCTCTGTCCTCATTTTGACCAGAAACGAAGCACGAAACATCGGCCCATGTCTGGATGCCGTGTTTTCTCAGGAGTGGCCAAGCCAGCTCGATGTGGTCCTCATCGACTCCGGATCAAGCGATCAGACGGTGGAGATAGCCCGCCGCTATCCCCTGCAGCTTTATCGGCTCGCCGCCGAATCCTTCCACCATGCCCGCACCCGCAACTTGGCGGCGGAGCTAGCGCAAGGGGAATATCTGGTTTACCTGGCGGCCGACGCGCTTCCGTGTTCGCGCGGCTGGCTGAACGCGCTGCTGCGCAACTTCGACGACACCGCAGTGGGCGCGGTGTATGGCCGGCATGTGCCGCGGCCGGACGCGAGCATCGAACGGCAGGGCGTGCTGGCCACCATGTATTCGGATACGCGGCTGGTGAAAAGCACCGCCAACCGGTCGGAGCTGGGATATCGCTATTACCACTTTTCGACCGTGAACTGCGCCATCCGCAAAAAAGTATGGGAGCAAACCCGCTTCCCGCAAAACATCAACGTTTGCGAGGATGTGGCCATCGCCGCCCGCATCCTTGATGCCGGCAGGAAAATTGTTTACGAGCCGGAGGCTGCCGTCTACCACAGCCACGACTTCTCCTGCCTGCGTCTTTTCCGGCGCTACTTTGACCTGGGAGTTATCTATCGCCGGCTGAATATCTGGGATCGCGCCAACAAGACCATGCTGCTTCGCGACGGGCTAGGCTCACTGCGCGAGAAGCTGGACCTCTCCCGGAATCATTACGGAGTTGCCGCCAGGGGTGCGGGCATTTGCCAGGATGCCGCAAAGTATGCAGGCCTGCTGCTGGGACGAAACGAACGATTGCTTCCCAGAACGCTGAAGCGGCGGCTCAGCACCTTTGGATTATTCGAATGAGCGCCGCTTGCCTCAGGCTGCGAGCGGCCCGCCGCCCGTGGGTTGCAGTATGAAAATGAATGTTGAAACACGCGCTCTGGGAGAAGTTGTAGTGCTGGTTCCCGAGGCCTTTCATGACGAGCGCGGCTTCTTCATGGAGAGCTTTCGCGCAGACCAGTTCAAAAGCCTGGGACTCCCGCACAACTTTCTGCAGGACAATCATTCACGCTCCACGCGCGGGGTGGTGCGCGGCCTGCACTTTCAGTACGACGCTCCCATGGGCAAGCTGATGCGGGTAACGCTGGGTTCTGCCTTTCTGGTCGCCGTGGATATCCGTAAGGGTTCGCCGACACAGGGTAAGTGGTTCGGCATTGAGGCTTCCGCTGAGAACCGGCGGCAGGTCTGGGCTCCGGCCGGCTTCGCCCGCGGCTTCTGTGTTCTCTCTGAATTCGCGGAGGTGCAATACAAGTGCACCGCCATTTACAACCAGCAGGGTGAATCCGGCATTCGCTGGGATGATCCTGCGCTCGATATCGCATGGCCGGTCGCTGACGCGAAGGTCTCAG
>DATGGJ010000209.1:0-2175 GCA_035308585.1 Terriglobales bacterium | reverse complement strand
GGCGTGACCACAATTTCTTCCTCGATGCGGGCTGCGCTCCAGCCATCGCTCGAAGGCCAGAACGTCTCCAGCGCGAACACCATGCCGGGCTTGATTTCGTGCGGATGGTCGAACGAAACCAGCCGGCTGATAACCGGCCTTTCCCAAATCGCCAACCCGACCCCGTGCCCGTATTGCAAAGCGAAACAGGCTTCCTCGTTGGGGAAACCGAACTCCTGCGCCTTGGGCCACACGGCGGCGATTTCTGCGGTCGTCCGCCCGGGGCGCACCAGCTCGATGGCGGCGTCCAGGTATTCGCGGCAGCGCTTGTAGGCATCCACCATGGCGTGGGAGGCGTACCCGATGGTGAAACAGCGGTAATAGCATGTGCGGTAGCCCATGTAGGAATGCAAAATGTCGTAGTACACGGGATCGCCGGGGCGCAGCACGCGATCGGAAAACACGTGCGGATGCGGGTTGCAGCGCTCGCCGGAGATGGCGTTTACCGCCTCCACATATTCCGAGCCCAGGTCATACAGCTTCTTGCTCACCAGCCCCACCGCCTCGTTCTCCCGCACCCCCGGCTTCATATAGCGGTAGAGATCGTCGTAAGCCGCGTCCACCATCATGGCTGACGTGTTGAGCAGCGTAATCTCGTCCTGGGTCTTGATGACGCGCGCCTCGGACATGAGCGCCTGCCCGTCCACCACCTTCAGACCTTCCTTTTGCAGCGCAAACAAGACGGGCAGCTCGATGATGTCAATGCCCACCGGCTCCTTGTGCAGGCCGCGCATCTCCAGCTCGGTGCGGATTTTGCGGGCTACGTCCTCGGCGCGCCCCATCTCCGGCGTAATCGCCCCACGCAGCATGGAAATGCCGGGGCGCGAGCGCTCGCCCAGCCAGGGACAATGCAACTGGTGATGACGGGCGGCGGAACCGAAATCCCACAAAATGGGCTCGTCATTCTGCGGCAGCAGGGTGAAACGGTTCGCCTTGTCCTGGGCCCAGGTGCCGATGTGCGTGGCCGTCAGGTAGCGCACGTTGTTCATGTCGAAGCAGAGCAGCGAGCCCATCTCCGACTTGGCCAGCAGCGCCTTGGCGCGGGCCAGGCGTTCGCGGCGCAGGCGGTCGAAGTCAACCCGGTTTTCCCAATCCACCGCCATGGTTCCATAAGTTGGCAATGCCATAACGCCTCCCTGGGGACAGCTTCAGGATTTTCCGCAGAGCTTTTTTGCCGCCTCAAACACCGACCGCTCCGTGGGCACGGTCACGTCTTCCAGAGGCGGCGAAAAGGGTATAGGAACGTGCATCGCGCCCATGCGCATCACCGGCGCGTCCAGATCGTAGAACGCCCCCTCGGCAATGACCGCGGCCAGTTCCGCAGTCACCCCGTAACGCCCGTAGCCTTCGTCCAGCACAATCGCGCGCGAAGTCTTGCGGGCAGATTCCACCAGTGTTTTCTCATCCAGCGGCCAGGTGGTGCGCGGGTCAATGACTTCGGCGCTCAGCCCGTTTTCCTCCAGCATGGCCGCCGCTGCCAGCGCCACCTGCACCATGCTGCTGGTAGCCACCAGAGTAATGTCTTCGCCCTCGCGCTTCACATCGGCCACGCCGAAGGGAATGGTGTAGTCCTCTTCCGGAACCGGCCCTTTCAGCTTGTACATCATCTTATCTTCGAAGAAGACCACCGGGTTCTCATCGCGAATGGCGGTTTTCAGCAGGCCCTTGGCGTCGTACGGGGTGGAGGGCAGCGCCACCTTGAGACCGGGAACATGGCTGAACCAGGCGTGCAGCGACTGCGAGTGTTGCGCCGCCGAGCGTCGCGTTGCTCCCAGAGTGGTGCGCATCACCATGGGCACCTTCCAGGCTCCGCCCGACATGTAGTGCACCTTGGCTGCCTGGTTCACCATCTGGTCCATGGTCAGGGTGATGAAGTCGCCGAACATGATGACCACCACGGGGCGCAGGCCGGTCATGGCCGCACCTACTCCCAGCCCGGTGAAGCCGGCTTCGGAAATAGGCGTGTCAATCACGCGTTCTTTGCCGAACTCCTCGACCAGTCCGGAGAGGACCTTAAAAGGTGTGCCGGCTTCGGCCACATCTTCACCCATGATGCACACGCGCGGATCGCGGCGCAACTCTTCCGCCAGGGCCTCGCGAATGGCTTGCGCAAAGGTGAGTTCGCGCCTGTTCTCA
>DATGGJ010000208.1:0-4435 GCA_035308585.1 Terriglobales bacterium | reverse complement strand
GAGTAGGGCGGGCTGGGTTCATGGAAGTGGGCCTTAATGCCCAGCCATTTCTGGCCAGCGGCGGTAGAGGATCGCGGATTCAGGCTGGACCATCGTCCGGAGGCGTTGATTACGCTGCGCGCCTCAAAACTGCCGCGGGCGGTCTCCACCAGGAAAGGGCCGTTGCCGGAGAACTTCTGCACTGTGGTTTCCAGGCGGGCATCGGCGCCGGTTTTCTCGGCAGCTCGCCAGAGCGCCAGGTCAAGCTCGAAACGGGGGATGCTAGAAGCCGGAGGGTGGACGGCCGCGTGAAGCTGGCGGCCGTCAAGGAAGACGCGGGCGGCGGGCAGGCGGGGCGCCTGCTGCAAAAGGGAGCTATCGGACTTCAACAGGGATTGCAGCAGGGTGAGAGATTCGGCGGAGACGAATTCGCCGCAGACCTTGTGGCGGGGGAATCGGCCTTGTTCCAGAATGAGGACGCGGGCGCCGGTGCCGGCGGCGGTGATGGCCGCCGCCGTGCCCGCCGGCCCTCCGCCGAGGATGATCAGGTCATACATGCGCTTACAGAGGCGGGTTCGGTCCTGGGCTAACTGGGCTCCTCTAAATCGCCACCAGGGCCACGCCGCCGGCCACCAGCAGGGCGGCTATCCAGCGCCTGTGGTCCACGCGCTCATGCAGGAAGATGCGCGCGCCAACAGCATTAGCGATAAAGGTGAGGGAGGCCGAAGCCGGCGCCACCAGGCTGACGTCCTGCCAGGACAAGGCCATCAGTAGGCTGTAGAAGGCAAAAGTCATGGCCAGCAAGCCGAATAGGAAATTGGGCGTGCTTACCACACGGGCAAGTACGTGCGCCAATCCACGGCGCCGCCGCAATTCCCCCAGGTCGCCAATTTGTTTCATGGCGTGGGAAAGCAGCACGTCGCCGGTGGTGGAGGCGAGCACGATGGCGGCAATGGACAGCCAGGCGTAGAGGTCTCTCACGAATTCATCTCGCTTCTCAAGCCTTACCCCGCGACAGAGCTTCCGCTTCCGGCGTTTCTTCGTGGTGCGGATGGTGGGTAAGGGCCGGTCCCTGGGCCACAAAGCCGACTCCGGCGGCGATGAGGGCGATGCCGAGCCAGCGGGTGGCGGTCACGTTTTCATGCAGCACAAATTTGGCGATGAAGGCCAGCAGCACATAGCCGATGGAGGTGGCGGGCAGGACGTAGGTCAGGTCCGCCCAGGAGAGCGCGGTCATGTAGGAGGCAAAGAAAGCGAGCAGCAGCAGTACACCCAGCGCCACCCAGGGGTGGACCACGGCGAAAATGAGCTTCTGCCAGTGGTCTAAGGGAATTTCTCCCAGTTGCCGCATGCCGCGGGAGAGAAGGGCATCTCCGGAGGCGCCGAAAATCACTACACCCAGCAGCACCAGGTACTTACGCAGGTTCACGCGGGATCCTAGGCGTTGGCCGGCTCCACTGCCTCAGCCTCCTCCGGCTGCGACTCGCCGGGCGCGGGCGCGACCGGTCCGGGCTTGGCGCGTTGCTCCTGCACCCAGCGCTGGCGCTGGGAACGCAGCTTGAGGAATGTCCTGGCCTCCTTGTAAAGCCGCTTGCGCTCGGAAGAGCTGAACACTGCTTTCTTGACAATGCGGAAGACGGCGCGTGGCCGGAAATAATATTCGTCGTAGAAACGGTGGACGGAAGCCAGAATCTCTTCGCTGGAGAGTCCCGGGTATTCGATGTGCGCCAGCTGGTGGCCTCCTTCATCCACCATCTGCCGGTTCGACATGAAGCCGTTCTTCACCGCGTAATCAAAAAGCTCGGTACCGGGATAAGCATGTGCCACCGACACCTGGATGGTTTCCACATCCAGCTCTTTGGCGAAATTGATGGTGTTGCGCACGGTTTCGCGGGTCTCGCCGGGCAGGCCCATGATGAAGTCCCCATGTATCACCAGCCCCAGCTTGTGGCAATCCTTGGTGAACTGGCGGGCGCGCTCCACGGTGGCGCCCTTTTTGATGTTCTTCAGGATCTGGGCGTCACCCGATTCGTAGCCCACAATCAGCAGGCGGCAGCCGGCCTCGCGCATGGCCTTGAGAGTTTCGTAGTCGGTGGTGACGCGCGAGGTGCAGGACCAGGTCAGACCCAGGGGCTTCAGCTTCCCACAAAGCTCAATGGTGCGCGCCTTCTGCAGGTTGAAGGTATCGTCGTCGAAGAAAAATTCTTTCACCCAGGGCCAGTATTGTTTGGCCTTGGCCATCTCCGCCGCCACCCGGTCGGTGGAGCGCTTGCGCCACGGATGCCCGCTCAGGGTTTGCGGCCACAAACAGAAGGTACATTGCGCCGGGCAGCCGCGGGTGGTGTAAAGCGACACAAACGGATGCAGCAGGAAGGGCACGTTATAACGTCGAGGGTCGAGGTCGCGTTTGTAAACGTCGGTCACGTCGGGCAGGGCGTCCAGATCGGCGATATTCGGCCGGTCGGGATTGTGCACCACGGCCCCGTTCTTGCGGTAGGAGATGCCCAGGATGTCCTGCAGCGGCTTGCCTTGGGCGAACTCTACCACCGCGTAATCGAATTCCTTGCGGGCCACGAAATCAATGGCCGGGCAGTCACGCAGCGAGCGGTCCGGCAGCACCGAAACATGGGGCCCGACAAAACAGATTTTGATGTGGGGATTCGCCTGCTTGATCGCCTCCACCAGCTTGATATCGCCCGGGAACCCGGGAGTGCTGGTAAACAGGACCAGGAATTCATATTCCTTGGCGATGTTGATAGTCTCCTCGGCGGAGACATGATGAGGCGGTGCGTCCAGCAGCCGGGAACCTTCCAGCATGCCCGCAGGGTAGGCCAACCACACCGGATACCAGTAGGATTCGATTTCCCGAGTCGCTGGCCAGCGGGATCCGGCGCCTCCATCGAAATTCTCAAAGGAGGGCGGATTCAAGAACAGTGTTTTAAGAGGCATATTGGCTGAATAAGGTATGTTAACACCCACTCCTAGGTTGCCGGAAAGTACATCTCCGGTTACAGCTTCTTCATTCGGTTGTGGCCATCAAGCCCAAGAAAACCCCAACCCGAGTCCCCCGCAAGCACAAATCAAGCCCATTATAAAAAAGGAAAGCTTACCTGCTGCCCGGCGAGCGACCAATTTCTTTACGTTGAATTGTCTATTTGATGCATTGAGGGGCGGAAAAGCGGTACAGAAAAGCGACCACTAAATCGGCCCCCGTAAGTGGTTGGCGCAATTGAGAATAGCTGGCGAGCCTGAAAGTCGGCGGCAGGCCGCTCAGGGACGTTTAAACGCCCATTTTTCCAGGTCGCCGGTGGCGCGCAGAAGCTGCAATTGAGTCCGTTCCAGCTCAAACTGGGCATCCATAAGCTCGGTTGCGCGCAGGTCGGCCTGGAGTTGGGCATTTTGCAATTCGTTCAGGGTAGCAACCGCAGCCTGCATGCGGGTTTGCGCCGTGGTGAGCCCGGACTGCGCCAGCTGGTTCTGCAGATCGGCCACGTCGCGGGCGGCCGCAGCCTGTTCCACCGCCCGCTGCAGGCGCAGCGTCTCCATGGAAACCTGGTCCTTGGTCGCCTGCGCGTCTTTGCCGGCACGAATGGCGTCAGCGTCGGCAGCCCGAGCGGCTGCTTTCTGAGAAAAATTCAAAAAAGGCAAACGAATAACCAGCCCGAAGGTGACGTTCTGATTTTGAAAGGTGTTGATACGGAAAAACTGCTCGAAATTGGTCAGCGCCGAGCTGATTAGCCCATATTGCGCGGCAAAGTCAATGGAGGGCCAGAGAGCGCGGTGCTCACCCTTCGCCTTAAGCAACTGAGCGCGGGCCCGCAGTTCGGCGGCTTCAATCACATCACTGGATTGCCCCGCGGCAGCAGCCGGGGTTGGGCCGGCCGGCGGATCGGGAGTGGGCAGCGCCGGGAGGGAGTCGCCAACGGTGGTAATGGATTGCGCGGGAACCCCGGTCAGCTGCGAAAGGTGGGTGCGCAAGAGGTCAGCCGAACCTTCCGCCTGGGCAATTCGCAACCGAACCTGCGCGCTGGTCAGCCGCGCCCTGGTCTCATCTACCGGGCTGTCAACTCCTTCTTTTACTCGCTGCAAAACCGCGTATTCGATGTTGTGAGTGACGTCGCTCTGGTCGCGCAGCAGCCGCAGCTCTCGCTCCCACTTGTTGAGCTCAGCGTAGCTAAGGGCCGTATCGAGCATGACCTCAGAGCGCCGGTGGCGGTCCTGCGCGGAGCTGGCCCGCCACTCCGCCTTGGCGGCGCGCACGAATTCCCGCTGCGCCAGGTTAAGCACGGAGGACTGCGAGGTGACATTGAAAACGGTGGGGGCCGAGCCTTCCAGGCTCAGCGGGAAGCCGTAGGCGTAGCCCACGTCGGAGCCCACAGTGACCTGGGGAATAAAACCGGCGCGCGCCTCCATGTAAGCCTCGTAGGCGTGCATCTGGTCGGCCGTGCTGGCGCCG
>DATGGJ010000207.1:0-20401 GCA_035308585.1 Terriglobales bacterium | reverse complement strand
ACGAATTTGGCTCAATTTTTCTCACCCAGCCTCCACCCGACGGCGCCGGCGACCCCGATGCCGCAATCAGGCTAGTGCAGTACGGTATCCAGCAGAATCCTAATGACTGGCATCTGTATTACGACCTGGGATTTATCTTTTACCTGGACAAGAAGGACTATCCCGCTGCAGCAAAAGCGTTTGCGCAGGGGGCCAAGGTTCCCAACGCGCATCCCTTTCTGAAGGTGCTGGCTGCCCGTATGGCCGAACGCGGAGGTGAAACGCAAACCGCCCGCCTGCTGTGGACCACCACCTACGAGACCACTACCGATCGGAACATCAAGTCCAATGCCATCTCCCATTTACGAGCGCTCGACGTGGACGAGGTAGTACCGCGCCTGGAAGGGGTAATTCGCCAGTACAAGCAGCGGAGCGGCCAGCTTCCGCAAAGTTGGGTGGACTTGATTCGCGCCGGCTATCTGCCTGGGGTTCCGTTGGACCCAGTCGGTCACCCCTATAAGCTGGCTGCCGGGGGTAGGGTGGAGGTTGCAGTGCCTGACGACCTCCCGTTTATTACCCAGGGCTTACCACCCAGCATGCAAGCATCAGAGAAGCCTAAGCTGTAATCTAATCAGGCAGCTGAGTTTCCAATCCTTAACCAGAAGCAGGAGTGTGATGCACCTACTTCCCAGGCGTGCTTTGCTGGCGCTGGGCACTTTATTGTGCCTCAGCAGCGCAATTTTCGCTCAGACCAGCGTTCCCAAGATTGCGGAGGAGGTGGACAGTCACTACAACCACCTGCGCACATTGCAGGCCAATTTCACCGAAATCTATCGCGGCAATGGCATTTCCCGGGAGGAATCGGGCACGCTGTGGCTGAAACGTCCCGGCAAAATGCGCTGGAATTATCAGCAGCCGCGGCAGAAGTTGTTTACCAGCAATGGGAAAGAAGCCTGGTTTTATGTGCCGGGAGAGCAGCAGGCGCGCAAAACACCCATGAAAAAGCTGGAGGATTTGCGTTCGCCGCTCGGCTATCTTCTGGGTAAGACCAAGCTGCAGAAAGAGTTCGAAGCTCTTTCCCTGGCCCCTGATGTGGCTCCTTTGCAGTCGGGCGATACGGTTTTGCGGGGCGTGCCCAGGTTCATGCAGATGGTGAATCAGGTGATCATGGAAATTGGGCCCGAGAGCAGGATTGTTCGCCTGGTGGTGGATGGGGCCGACGGTTCCACCACCGAGTACCGTTTTGAGGAGCAGAAGGAGAACGTGGAAATGGCCGACAGCCTGTTCCAATTCACTCCTCCGCCGGGCGTGCAGGTGATTGAAGAAGATGCTGGTCAGTAGGCGAAAAAGCGGTACTTTTGTAAGCCTTTGAAGCAGTTGGGCAGCTAAGTTGGGATGTTAGACTAGCAGCAGACTTCCCGAAAAAAGACAAGCTGGATGGCCGAATTTCTCATCAAGGTAGCCGACGAACACGGCCACCTCCTGCAGCAAGTGGAAAACGGCTTCTCGGTGGCCGAGGTCAAGGAGCGCTACGCCCAGCAGGGCTATCTGGTCTACTGGGTGAAGCCGCGCGGCTTGCTGTCCGGCGGCGGGATACCGCTGTTCCGCCGGCGCAGGGTCAAACTGGAGCGGTTTGTCGTGTACAACCAGCAGTTTGTAACCCTGGTGCGCGCCGGCTTACCCATTTTGAACGCCCTGGATCTGTTGATCCGCCGGCAAAAGGACGAGTTCTTTCGCTCCCTGCTGGAGAATGTACGCGACCGGGTAAAGAGCGGCGAACTGCTTTCCGATGCCTTTGCGGCCCAGGGAATCTTCCCCAAGATGTACACCACCACGTTGCTGGCGGGAGAAAAGAGCGGCAATCTGGAAGAGGTGCTGAACCGGTACATCGCCTTTCAGAGGCTGACGATTTCCTTCAAGAAGAAGTTGAAGGCATCCCTGGTTTACCCGGCGCTTCTGGTAACGCTGGTGGTGAGCATGCTCAGTTTCCTGGTTACGTACGTGGTGCCGCGTTTTGCCGAACTGTACCAGTCGCTGAACGCGCAGCTTCCGGCTCTGACCATGTTCATGCTGGAACTGGGCACCGGGGCCCGCAAGTACGTCTTTGTATTTCTGGGCGCGATTGCGGCATTCATCGTTCTGTTCTGGCGGTGGAAAAACACGGAGCGTGGCGCTGACCGGATTGACCGTTTTCTGCAGGGACTGCCGGTGATTGGGCCCATTTTGATCAAGTATCAGGCGGCCAACTTCGCGCGCATTATGGCCACGCTGCTCACCGGCGGTTTGCCCCTGGTGCCGGCGCTGGAAACCGCCGGCGATTCGCTGGGCAGCCGGCACATGGCCAATGGCGTGAACAACGCGGTGCGCAAAGTGCGCGAAGGAAGGCCGCTGGCCCGCAGCCTGGAAGAACAGGGCATCTTGCCGGATTTGTCGGTGGAAATGATCGAGGTGGGGGAATCCACCGGCGCCTTGCCCGCCATGCTGACCTCGGTGGCGGAGTTCTACGAAGAAGACGTCGAAGCGGCGCTTACCGCCGCCATGGCTTTAATTGAGCCCGTCATCTTGATTTTCATGGGAACGGTGGTCTTTTTTGTGCTGCTCTCGCTTTATCTGCCCCTGTTTACCCTGGGAGCGGGAACGATTCACTAAGGAGTCGGGGATTTTTGGCGGTGGTAGCTGGTATTTGGTAGTGCTGGAGCCTCAGCGGGGTTGTTGCTGACTTCCGGCTACTGACTGGTTTCAGGCATGGCGGACAAGAAATCACTCTTCGCGAATGGCGGGAACGGCGGGCGGATCGCCGCCGAGACTCCCGCCGACGAACTCTCGCGGGCACGCGACGTGGCGCGGCGCTACCGCTGCGAATACGTTGACCTGCGCGACTTCCAGCTCCACCACGACCTGTTCAAGAAGATCCCAGTAGACCTGATGTTCCGCTATAACTTCGTCCCCCTGCAGGAGACGGAGGATGGGCGGCTGGCCATCGCCATCGCCGATCCCAGCCAGCTGATGATGATTGACGAGATCAGCCTTCTGCTGGGCAAGCGCATCGTCACCAAGGTCGCGACCCTCTCGCAAATTGCCGACATTCTGAAGAAAACGGAGCAGTCGCAGCGGGTGCTGGATGAAGCCAGCGAGGGCTTCACCCTGGACGTAATCCGCGAGGACGAAAGCGGCGAGGAAACCATCTCCATCGAGCGGCTGACCGCCGAAGGCGACATCAGTCCCATTATCCGCCTGGTGGACACCACCATCTTCACCGCCCTGGAGCGGCGGGCCAGCGATATTCACATCGAGACCCGCGACGACTCGGTGTACATCAAATACCGCATTGACGGCGTGCTGCAGCAGGCCATGAACCCCATCGCCAAGGAGCACCATTCCACCATCATCTCCCGCATCAAGGTGATGAGCGAGTTGGACATTGCCGAGCGCCGGGTGCCCCAGGACGGCCGTTTCCGGGTCAAGTACAAAGGCCGGCCCATTGACTTCCGTGTTTCCATCATGCCTTCCATCAACGGCGAAGACGCCGTGCTGCGGGTGCTGGACAAGGAATCAATGAGTGAGAAGTTCCATACCCTGGTGCTGGACGTAGTCGGCTTCAGTGAAGAGGACCTGCGCAAGTTCCGCCGCTACATCAAGGAACCTTACGGCATGGTGCTGGTGACCGGGCCCACGGGCAGCGGCAAAACCACCACCCTTTATGCGGCGGTGAACGAGATCAAGACGGACGAGGACAAAATCATCACCATTGAAGATCCGGTGGAGTACCAGATCCGCGGCATTACCCAGATTCCAGTCAACGAGAAAAAAGGATTGACCTTCGCCCGCGGGCTGCGTTCCATCCTGCGGCACGATCCGGACAAGATCATGGTGGGCGAAATCCGCGACACGGAAACGGCGCAGATTGCCATCCAATCCGCGCTCACCGGGCACCTGGTGTTTACCACCGTGCACGCCAACAACGTGGTGGACGTGATCGGGCGCTTCCTGAACATGGGAGTGGAACCGTACAACTTTGTTTCCGCGCTGAATTGCATTTTGGCTCAGCGGCTGGTGCGCATAATCTGCCCCACCTGCCGCAAACAGGTTTTTTACCCTCCCGACGTGCTGGAAGCCAGCGGGTTAGACCCGCAACAATGGGGCAGCGTGCCGTTCTATGAAGGGGAGGGATGTATCGAGTGCGCGGGCACGGGTTTCCGCGGCCGGACCGCCATTCACGAACTGCTGGACCTGACCGACCGCATTCGCGAGATGATCCTGGACAAGCGGCCGAGTTCGGAGATTCGCCGCGCCGCCCGCGAAGAGGGCATGCGTTTTCTGCGCGAATCAGCGCTGGACAAGGTGCGCAGTGGCACCACCACCCTGAAGGAGATCAACAAGGTCACGTTTATCGAAACCACGCGTTAACCTCCTTCCGAAGGTGGTTAGCAGGCCGCGAGGAGGGTTTCACCCCAGCGGAACCATGCGCAGTACCGGTAGTATGAAGTACCAGGAGCAACAATAAGGGCTAGCGAATGAGCCGCAGTTCAAATAAAAACCGCCTGCAAGTGGCCTGCGAAATTTCCGCCGAGGCGGTAGTGGCGGGGCGCGCCCGCCAGCAGGGCGACCGGCTGGAGGTGTACACCGCCAAGGAGCTGCCGGAAGGAGCGGTCACGCCCGACTTGACGGAGGCCAACGTGCTGCGCGGCGATTGGCTGCGCGACACCATCAAAGCCGCTCTCGACGAGGTTGGCGGCCGGGGCCGCGACGTGATCGCCATCCTCCCCGACGCGGCGGTGCGGGTCGTGCTGCTGGATTTTGAGACTTTACCGGAAAAGCGCGAGGAAGCCGAGGCGGTGGTGCGCTTCCGGCTCAAGAAGTCTTTGCCCTTCGACGTGGAAAAGGCCCGCATTTCCTACCAGGTGCAGAGCGGCAGTTACGGCAACGAACTGAAAGTGATCGCGGCGGTGGGCCTGGCCAGCATACTGGATGAATACGAAGCCGCTTTTCGCGATATCGGGTATGCTCCCGGAGTTGTGCTGCCCTCAATGCTGGCGGCGCTGGGAGCGGTGGACGCCGCCCGTCCCACTCTGGTGGTGAAGGTGGATCCGCTCACCACCAGCATCGCCATCCTGGAGAGGCAGCAATTGCTGCTGTTTCGCACCCTGGAAAACGCGCGCGGGCGCAACATAACCGGGGAGCAGCTGGCGGAGGATGTTTATCCTTCGGTGGTGTTTTTTCAGGATACTTATAAATTGGATGTGGAGCGGGTGTTTGTGGCCGGCTTGTCCGATTCCGAAGTGGCCCTGCAAAGCCTGCACGCGCAAACCGGCGTGGAAGTGCAGGAACTGGTGGGAGCGGAACAGGCGAGCGGATACGCGGGTTCGCGGTCGCAACTGGCGGGAGTCACAGGAGCGTTGTTGTCGTAGAGCATGCGAGTAACTATCAATCTCGCCAGCCAGCCGTTTGAAGACGCGCAGCGCTTTGTGCGCCAGTGGACGCTCACCCTCGGCTTGGCAGGGCTGCTGACCCTGGTGCTGGTGGTGGGCGCGATGCTGCGTCTGCACTCCTGGGGCATAGAGCAGCGCCGCATCAATGATTTGCAATCGCAGATTGCGCAAGGCGACCGCGAAATTGGCCAGGCAGAAGCTTTCCTCAACCGCCCGGAGAACCGCGACACACGGGACAAGTCGCTGATCCTCAACGATCTGATCGTGCGCAAGGCGTTCTCCTGGACGGAAGTGTTCTCCGAACTGGAGCGCATCATGCCGCCGCAGCTGCACGTGGTTTCGATTCGCCCGGAACTAACGCCCGATAATCAACTGGCGCTGCGCATGGTGGTAGCGGGCGAGTCGCGGGAACGCGCCCTCGATCTTGTACGACGCATGGAGCGCTCGCCCCACTTCCGCCAGCCGCAGGTGGTGGCGGAAGCCAGGGAGAATCAGCCGCAAAACTCGGGCGATAGAGTGGAGTTTGACATCAGCGCCCTGTATGCCGCCGAAGCCACGCAGGCGCCTGGGACGCAACCTCCGCCTTCCGGCACTCCGGCCCCGGCTTCCCGAGGAGGCTTCTGATGGCCGATGTGCGCCAATTACGTAAACGGCTGACAGCCGCCCTGGCTGTAATGCTGACCCTTGACCTGGTCTGCGCCGGTATTCTGATTTCCCCGCTGGGCCGTTCCCGGCAGGCAGAGATCGAGTCCCTGCAGGGACAGCTCCGGCTCAAGACGACGCAGGTGCGGCCCTTGCGCGGGCTGGATAAGAAAGTGGTGGTGGCCAAGGAGCAGATTGCGGACTTCTACCAGGACCGCCTGCCTTCGGACTACTCGGCGATTCTGGAAGAGATGGGCAAGGTGGCCGACGCCAGCGGGACGAATATTGCGCAGGTGAAATATCACCTGGAAGATGAAGAAGGCGGCGGCTTGCGCCCCATTACCATTGATTCCCTGCTTTCCGGGGACTACCTTCACGTGGTGAAGTTCATCAACGCGCTGGAACGCGACAAGATGCTGTTCATCGTCAACAGCATCAACCTGGGCGACGCCAAGGGAGGAACGGTCAAGCTGCAGTTGCGGATGCAAACTTACATGAAGAGTGGAGCGTAAGTGAAGGTCGGAGCCGAAGATCGGAAGAAGGTGGCGATGGCGGGCGTGCTCATGGTGGCGGCGCTGCTGCTGGTCGGGCGCATGCTGCTGGTGGACTCCGGCCCCAGCGCCTCGGGGCCGCCCAGCTTCAGTCAGAACAGCGCCCTCGCGCAGCCATCACGGGTTGACTCGCGGCGGCTGGCGAAGGGCAAGAAAACGCAAACGCCTACTTTGAATCTTGATCCCCGCTTACGCCTCGACCTGCTGAAAAGCAGTGAGGACATCAACTATGCGGGCACCGGACGCAACATTTTTCTGAGTTATGAAGAGGCGCCCATTCCCAAGCCAGTGGCTGACCCCCGCCTGGACAAGAGCAAAGCCGCGAATCAGAATCAGCCGCCGCCGGGCCCGCCTCCACCGCCGCCCATCACGCTGCGCTTTTTCGGTTTTGCCAACAAGCCCGGCCAACCGAGAAAAGTGTTTCTGGCCAAAGGGCAGGACATTTTCATTGCCGGGGAGGGCGATATTGTGGACCGGCGTTACAAGGTTCTGCGCATCGGCCCTACCTCCATCGAACTGCAGGATGTGCTGAACAACAACCGGCAGAGCATTCCCATCACCCAGGGATAAGCGCATGCAGATGAGCGGACGGGTCCGGGTGGGGCGGGCACAAGCCGGCAGAGACCGCCGGCAGGGCTACGTGTTGCTGGCCATAATCCTCATTCTGGCTCTGATCGTGATCGCAGCCGCCGCGGCCGCGCCCGACATTGCCATGTCCATTCGCCGCGAGCGGGAGGCGGAACTGATCAACCGCGGCACGCAATACATGCGCGCCATTCAGCATTATTACAAGAAGTTCGGCCGCTATCCCATGCGCATTGAAGATCTGGAAAACACCAACAACATGCGGTTTTTGCGCCGCCGCTACAAAGATCCCATTACGGGCAAAGACTTCCGCCTGCTGCACTTTGGTGAAGTAAATATGGGCGCTATAACGGGAATGAGCGGGGCGGGCGCGGGCATCATGGGCGGGGCCGCCGCTGCCGCCATGAGCGGGGCGTTTGGGCAGGGTCCGGCAGCAGGTCCGAGCATGTTCGGGCAAACTCCTGGAAATACACATGCGGGAGGTATGTTCTCTTCCCCTACGGCACAAACGGGCACGGCAGCGGGCCCCACCGGCAGCGACACCTCCAATCCGCAAGCCCCGGGAACGCAGGGAACCGATACTCTGACGGGCAAGGTATTTGGCGGCGGTCCCATCATCGGAGTGGCCAGCACCAGCCATGCGTCCTCCATCCGCGAGTTCAACAAGAAAAATCATTACAACGACTGGTACTTCATCTACGATCCCAGCCTGGACCGCGGGGGCCTGGTTCGAGGTCCGGCGCAGCCGCCGCTGGTGGGTACGGGCGGGTCGGTAGTTGGCCAACCCGCCGCCGCCGGGACTGGCCTGGGAGGCACTACTCCAAACTCTGGCTTCGGCAACTCCATGCCTGGCTTCGCAAACCCCTCCCTGCAGGGGCCGGGAGCCATGATTCCGGCGCAGCCGCAAGCCCCGCCGCAACAATAAGCTGGCGGGCCGTCGGCCTCCGTCAGCCGGAGAGCAATTTCTTGCCACCCGGGAGCACCCAGGCTCATCCAAATAGTTAGTAAACAAGGCATTTACCGCTATTATTCCGGAGTGAGGCGGGAACCGGGTTTTGCTATAATTGTTTGGCGTTTAAGGAGAGAGCAATGGCAACCACTACCACAAATGTAACCAAGACCGCGCCTATCAATTTGACCGAGAGGGCGGTGAGCAAAGTGAAAGAGATCATGGGCCAGCAAAACCCTGTCCCTGCGGGCTTGCGGGTGGGAGTGGTAGGCGGGGGGTGCTCCGGATTCTCCTACTCCATGTCGTTCGAAAACGCCGCCGGCATGATGGATAAGACCTACGATTTCGACGGGTTGAAGGTGTTTGTGGACGCTACCTCGGTGATGTACCTCAACGGTTGCTCGATTGACTACATCGAGAGCCTGGAGGGCGCCGGCTTCAAATTCGACAATCCCAACGTAAAGAGCACCTGCGGCTGCGGGTCCTCCTTCCAGGTATAAGACCTGACCGAAAATGATTAGCGGCCCCGCCCCCTAAGGCGGGGCTTTTGTTTTGCACCGATACCGTCCCTTGCCAAGCAGAGCTATAATGAGGCCGGCCCCCTACTGCGGTTCCGGCTGCCCGTCCCATTCCTGGCCGGGTCCGAGGCTGGGCGAGCAAGCTTCAATCAGAAGCGAGGTGCGGCTATGTCCTCTTTGGGATGGCTGCTGATCGTCTGGGGTGTTCTGACCACTATCCTGATCGTGCTGCTCATCTACCGCAGTACCCTGACCATGCGGGAAGACGACCAATTGTTCCTGGATGATTCCGAATCGCACATGCAGCTGGAACAAATGGAAGTCATGAAGAAGGTGAACCGGCTCAATCCGCTGGTGCGCGGTTTTGGAGCAAGCTCGATCGTACTCATCCTGGTGATTGCCGGCCTCTGGATATACCGGGGGCTCACCATGGTGCAATAGCACGGCGAGCCGGAGCACTGAACGCGCTACGTGAGGCGTTGGTGTGCGCCGGGTTACGTGTCCCATTTTGGGAACGAAGCGCTCAAAAATAACTGCTTATTGACTCACCTTGGTCGTGTGCGCTGGGTCACCGACATACAATCAATTCAGAGATACGGTTAACTGAGAGTGGTCTCGTAGGGCGAGAATCCCTGCGAGTTTCGTGTGCCCAGAGTGCAGAAACGGCGAACACGGTGCTGAGTATCAGGCGCGCCCAGTCCGCTGTATTTCTCCTGACACACTCCCCCGAACGGGAAGGAGGCTCCCCATGAAAGTACGTCTTATGATATTCCTCGCGGTGGTGTCGCTACTGCTGGTGATCACCCCCGCGGTGTCGCAGGTTCTGGAAACCAGATGGTCGGCGGACATTCCCTTTGACTTTGTAGTGGGCACCAGCCAAATGCCTGCTGGCCATTACATGATCAAATCGAACGCGCATACCATGCGGCTAACGGTGATCAACACCGAGACCCAGCAGAAAGCGAGCATGTTCAGCCGCCACGAAGAGAAGCTGGCGCCGAATGAGAACACCGTGCTTATTTTCCAACGCGAAGGCAGCCGCCATGTGCTTCACCAGATCTGGGGAGGCAATGAGACCCGCGGCCACGACGTGGTGCACGGTGAGGACGTGGTCGAACTGATGAAGATGAAGTAAGTAAGGTTTTAAGTGGCATTCCGGCCGCCGAGGGAGATGGAGTTTCCCGGCGGCCTTTGCTGTTTGGGCCCTAAGCGCAGAACCAGCATCTGAGGCGCAGGACAGAGGAAAGACTATTGCCAACGACCCGCCCGGCTGGTAACTCGCGTACCGGGCGGTAGCTCTTCCGAAGCCCGCAATACCACCTCATCGTCGGGATGAAGGTCGCCGAACATCTCGACCGCATTTCCCGAGGATGCTCCCGGTTTGACGTTGACCCATTCCGTGCTTCCGTTGTGTACCCGAATGACATAGGTTCCCTGCATGGTGTGCAGCACGGCCGACGGAGGAGCAAAGAGGGAGGGTTGCGGCCGCCGTACCGGCCAGGAAACGGTGGGAAACATTCCCGGGTGCAATTGCCAATCTGGATTGGCGACGTCCAACTCAACCGGCATAGTGCGCGTTTTTGAGTCCAGGGAGTCGGCAATACGGGCCACCGTGCCGGTGAAGCTGCGATTGGGAAAAGCGGAGACGCTGAAGGCAACTTTCTTGCCGGCCGTGACTCCTGAGACATAAACCTCGGGTACGGCAACCACCAGCCTGAGGCTGGAGATATGCTCAATGCGCAGCATGGGGAGTTGGGCGCCGGCGCCCCCGGAAGGACCAACGAGCGCTCCGGGGTGAACTCCCCTTTCGGTGATGATGCCGTCGAAGGGAGCGACAATGCGCAAATATCCCTCCATGACCTCCACGGAATGCAGGGTCGCTTTGGCGGCTTCGATAGTGTTGCGCAATCCGACAACACGGGCACGGGCGGCCTCGGCAGCCCGCTGCGCAATTTCCAGTTCGTTGTCTGAAATTACGCCCGGGGTACCGGCAGCGACTTTCAGCCGCTCGTAAGTGCCTTCGGCGGCAGCAAGTTTTGCCTCCGCCTCAATGCGCTGGTTCTCGACGTTCTGCAATTTGGACTGGGCCTCTACTTTCTGGGAGACGATTTCAGGGGCCTCCAAGCGAGCCAGTACTTGGCCTCGCTTGACGCGCGAGCCGCGGTCCACACCGATCCATTGGACGAACCCCGTTACCTTGGGATAAATGGCAACCGCTTCGTAGGGCTGCAACTCGGCAGGCAGGGGCACCACCAAGTCAAGCTGCCGCGAAACCACCTTCACAGTTTCCACCAAGGGCACCGGCGCTGGGTCGGCATCTGTGGAGCGGGGGGTGGCGGGGGCCGAACCGCAGGCCGGCATCAAAAGGGTGATGCCGATGGCGCCTAGTGTTATTACAAATCTTTCCAGGCTCCATTTATGACCGCGCCGCCAAAAATTGTTGATGCGCCTCATAGGTCTCCTCTGCTGAATCCATCCGTCCGCAAACATAGTTACGTCACCTGCGTGTAATAGGGGCTAGCCGGGTCGGAAGGATCGAGCGACGGCGAAACTGCGCTCGCCTTGTCCTGCACCCGGGCAAAAACGAGGGGAAGAACCAGCAAGGTGGCCGCGGTGGAGGCGACCAATCCTCCAATCACAGCTCGGCCCAGGGGCGCGCTCTGTTGCGCGCCCTCACCCAGGGCCAGGGCCATGGGAACCATTCCCGCAACCATGGCGATGCTGGTCATAAGAATAGGACGCAGCCGGCTGGCGCTCCCATGAAGAGCCGCTTCGATGGCGGCCGCGCCGCTGCGCCGGCTTTCCTCGGCAAAGGTCACCAGCAGAATCGAGTTGGCGACGGAAACCCCAAGCGCCATGATTGCTCCCATGAACGACTGCAGGTTGAGTGTGGTTCCGGAAAAGAGCAGGGCCAGAACGACGCCGGAAATCACCGCCGGGGTGGTAGAAAGAACGATGAAGGCCAGGCGCAGCGACTGAAAATTCGCCGCCAGCAGCAGAAAGATGACCAGGATGGCAAAGGCCACGCTGAGGCCAAGGTTGCGCAGAGTCTCGCGCATGGGCGCAATCTGTCCGCGGACGTGAACCGTTACCCCCCGCGGGGGAGGACCGGCGGCGCGGATGGCGGCATCCACCTGCTCGGCAGCCCGGCCCATATCCTCACCTTGGACATTGGCGGTGAGAGAAACCATGCGCTCCATGTTGTAGCGGTCATATTCGCCCACCACATTTCCGTACGAGAGCTGAGCCACATCGCCCAGATTGGGGTGATCGGAAGCGCGATTCTGCATGAGGGGTATCTTGGCCACGTCCTCAATGGAGCCCATCTGCTCCTGAGGAACCTCGACCTGCACCTGGTAGCCGATGCCACTCTCCGGGTCCTGCCAGAAATTGCGGGCCACGAAGCGGCTGGACCAGGTAGCCGCGCTCAATGACTGGGCAATCTGCTGGGCGGTAATGCCAAGCTGTCCGGCACGAATGCGGTCAATTTCTACATTCAGGCTGGGATATTCCAGGGGCTGGCCGTATTGCAGGTCGCGCAGGTAGCGGTTGCGGCTCAATTGCGCCTGCACCCTTTCCGCATACGCGTGATTGGTGGCCATGTGAGGACCGTGAATCGCCACCTGGATGGGGGTGGGAGAGCCAAAATCCATGATCTGGCTGACCATATCACCGGCCTCGAAGGAGACGGTGGTGCCCGGCAGCAGAACCGGCAAGCGTTCGCGCAGCCGGTCTTCCAGTTGGTTGACCCGGATGGAGGAGTCTTCTCTAAGCGCCACGCGGAGAACGGCCTCCTGCGGACCACTGGTCCACAGATAGATCAGATTCACGGGGTAGCTGGGGGGGTAGGTGCCAACGTAGCCGATGCTGCTGGTCACA
Source organism: Terriglobales bacterium (assembly GCA_035308585.1). GTDB lineage: Bacteria > Acidobacteriota > Terriglobia > Terriglobales > Acidobacteriaceae > JAICWP01. Next base: position 7,869 of record DATGGJ010000207.1, on the reverse strand, counting down.
TTGCCGGGCCCTGCCAGCCGCTTGATTTCCTCCAGCGCCTGGGCCGTAATCTGGGCCGTGTTTTCGATGCGTGTCCCGGAGGGAGCGCGAAGACGAAGCTGAAACTGATTGCTCTCGACCTGGGGAAAGATTTCGCGGCCGAGCCTGGGCCCCAGCACCAGGATGATCAGAGCGGTAACAACCAGATACCCAGCCAGGATAGTCTTGCGATTTCTGAACGATGCTGTGAGCAGGCGGCTATAACGTTCACGAAAACGCTCGAAGGCTCCGTGCCCACGCGCAGCAGGCTCGTGCTGCTTGTGCATCCAGATAAACAGCACCGGCACCAGAGTGCTGGAAAGGATGAAGGAGGCGATCATGGCGAAGCCAACCGCCAGACAGAGCGGCACAAACAGGGCGCGGGTGATGCCGACCATGAGGAAGGAGGGAACAAACACGGCGAGGATGGCCAGCATGGCAAGGAACTGCGGAAGCAGCGTCTGCCGGGTGGCGGTGAAAGCGGCGACAGCGGGTGATTCCGCCTCCTGCCGATGGCGATGGATGTTCTCCATCTCCACCGTGGCTTCGTCCACCAGAATGCCGACAGCGAGCGCCAACCCGCCCAGAGTCATGATGTTAATGGTCTGATGTGTAAGCCAGAGTCCGACAACCGCGGCCAGCAAGCTGAAGGGTATGGCGGCGATAACAATCAGGGCGCTCTTCCATTCGCGGAGAAAGAAATACACCATCAGCCCGGTAAGCAGCGCTCCCAGCAGACCTTCCCGCACCAGGGAATTAAGGGAATTCGTTACGTAGCCTGACTGGTCAAAAGCAAAGGCGACATGCACATCGGAAGGCAAGGCAGTTTCAAAACTGTTCATGCTGGCCTTGACTTCCTTGACCACAGCGAGGGTAGAGGCATCGGCGCGCTTGGTAACGGGGAGGTAGACGGTCTTGTGCCCATTTACCAGGGCGTAGCCCAGGGTAATATCGGCGCCGTCCTCCACCCATCCAAGGTCGCGCAGGAAAACTGTGGGGCCATTTCCGAGGCGGACCGGAACCTCTTCCAACTGGTGAATGTCACGGACCACGGAGTTGGTGGGGGTGATGCGGTCCAGATTTCCGGTGCGAACGTCGCCGGCGGGAGCAATCACATTGCCGGAAAGCAGCGCCTTGACCACTTCCGACGTGGACATGCGGTAGGCGATGAGGCGCTCAGGGTTCACGTGAACCACTATGGTTCGCGAACTTCCTCCAAAAGGCGGAGGAGCGGAAACGCCGGGCAAAGTGGTAAAGAGGGGGCGAACGCGGTGGAGCGCGAAATCCTGCAACTCATTCACATTGCGGGTCGAACTGGAGAAAACCAGGTAACCGACGGGCACGCTGCCCGTGTCAAAGCGAAGCACAAAGGGCGGTACGGTTCCCGGAGGCATGTAGGCCTGGGCGCGGTTGACGTAGGAGATGGTCTGCGCCAAAGCCTGGTCCATGTTGGTTCCGGGCAGGAAGGACAGCTTGAGCAGCCCAAAGTTCTCGATGGACTTGGATTCAACGCTTTCCAGGCCGGAAATATAGAGAAAGTTATATTCGTAGTAATACGTCAGATAGCCTTCCATCTGGGCGGGGCTCATGCCGCCGTAAGGCTGGGCGACGTAAATGACGGGCATGTTTAGGTCGGGGAAAATATCCACCGGCATGCGGGTGAGCGCGAAAATAGAACACAAGGCAACCGCAATCACCGCCACCAGGATGCTGATCGGCCTGCGTAAAGCTGCTTGCACGAAGCGCATGGGTTAGGGACCTCCGGGGGCGGCATGCCTGGCCAAATCGAGGAACGGCTGCAAGTCGCCCTGGGCTACGGCAAGCACGGCCAGCGCTCTCCAGACGTTCAGGGTTGCCAGAGAATCATCTATCTCAGCCTGCAACAGGAGGCGCTGCGCTTCCGCCACGTCAACGATGGTTCCCAGTCCCGCCTGGAAGCGGGCGCGGGCCTGCATTTCACTTTCCTTGGAGGCCTGCAATTCGATTGGAGTGTTCTCCGCGACGCGGCGCGCGCCCTGCAGGCGCGCCTGAGCTTGCGCCAGTTCGCCGGTGAGATTCTGCAGAGCCAGGTCGCGAAGAGCCTGGTCGCGTCCCCGGTTTGCCAGTTGGATTTTCTTCTGCACTCGAATGGGGGCAATGTCGAGCATGGGGAGGGCAAGGGTGACCCCGGCTCCCCAGTTCATGACGTCACCCGGCCACAGGCCGGCGGTTCCGTGGAGAGGAGCACCCTGGGCATTGGTGCCGGTGCCGCGACCGGCTAGCAGGGCCTGAAAGCTGAGGTGCGGATAATAGGAATGGCTGAGGACATCGAGACGAGATTCGCTTTCCTCAATGCGCCGCTGCTCCACCACGGCCAGGGGATGCTCCTGAAGACTGCCGGCCGTCCACACGGTTTGCGGCGGAGGCTGGAGGAAGGGGTCAAGTTTTATTTGGATTTCAGAACCGGCGAGACCAAGAACCTGCGCCAGAAGCGCGGCTTTCACCTGCTGGTTTTCCTGAGCCAGGGCAAGCTGAGTGCGAGCCGCCGCCAGTTCAGCATCGGCACGCGAAGCATCGGCGCCGGGCCTGAGGTGCGCATCCACCACAGCATGGACGGAGCGGGCAAAGACGGTGCGGCGGTCCACATCAGCTTGCGAGGCGCGCACCTGCTGCTCCGCCGCCAGGACAACCAGGGAAGCGTCGGCCACCCCCGCAGCTACGTCCAGACGGGTAAGCTGAATTTCGGCTTGTGTCCGTCTCTCGGTAGATTGAGCGGCCCGGACCTGAGCCCGGCGATAGCCAAAGTCAAAGGGCTCGTCGCTGAACAGAACTCCCGCTCCACTGCCCCAAAAGCTGCGGCCTGATTCCGCGAGGACCGGCCCGGAAGGATTGGGAATTACGGACTGCGGAAGCAGTACACCGGGAAGGTTATTGCGCGTGGCACGGTTCTCCTGCCAGAGCAGGTTGACATTGGGCAAATAGCTGAGAGTCGCCAGACCAACTCCCTCGTGAGCGGCGGCACGCGCCTGAATTGCCGCCCGCACCGCAGGGTAATTAGCCAGCGCGTAGTTGACCGCTTCCTGCAGGGTGAAAGAACGGGTTGACGGGGTACCAGCCTGGGCATAGGAGCGTGACGATAAGAGAACAGTAAGGAGCAACAGTGCGCAGCAAAGGCGGCCCGAGCAGCTCCATATCCGCTTGATGACGTGATTTGAACAAGATTTCATCGTGGGTTTTGAGGTCTACAGTTCCGGCTATTCCTTCCCTGGTTCCATCGGCGACGCCTTAAGTGCAGCGGAACCGCCTTAAAGCAGCTGCTCAGCGAGAGATGAACGGCTGGCTCGGGTTTCTGTTTCTTCCGGATTCTCCCCGGCGTTTGCGTATGCGGCTCGCCCTGCCCCAGAGCTGGTTGTCCTGGGGGCTGCGCGAACACTGTTCAGCTCGCTAATGCGGGGAAGCTGTCGCTTAGAGAGGACTAACTGGCAGGCGGAGAGCGACCGCGGTCGTCCTTGGCTATAGATGCGGTAGTCCGATCGGGAGGTTTGGGGGCGGCTGAAAAGGTGCGACGGAGCAACGGACCTAACGCCGGGGAAACCTTTCTGGCGCGCCGCACACGGTTGGACACCTGGCTGCGCTCGTTCCTGCGCACCATCATGCCATGGGGAGAAATTGCCAGAGACTGCCCCGAGGCGGCAGGGAGGCAAGATTCCCCACTCAAGCGAGGAGATAATGCTTGTGGCCTATCGGGCTGGACTATCTGGAGATGGGCGGAGATGAGGGCCGGTGGAGGCAGGGTGCTGCCCATGGTGAAAACGCAACATATCGGCAGCAGCAAATTTATAAGCGTTCCCAAAATCACCCTGCGGCTGGAAAGGCAGGCAATTCTCTTAGCTCTTCCAGGCATTCAGATTGATGCTTGGCAATCAGGTGTTCCGCCGTGCCAGCATCGGCATCGAGGTCCTGAAAGGATACCATGCTGGCCCGCTGGCCGAACACTGGCGCGGCGAACTGGGCCATTGAAACATGGAACGGCGGCTTGCAACGTAAAGAGTTGTAAAGCTTTGTAAACTAAAGTCACTTCCGCTCCCCGGTGAGGGCGACGTCGCCAGGCGGACGCCCAATTTTCCTCGGCTGCGCCGGTGTTCCTTTGCCGCAACGGGCCTCGGGGGAGCAAAACAGGAACTCGAGCAGTGCATCATACTATCCCGCCCCGTGCTTCAAATCGCCGCGCGATTCTACTGGCGCCCAAGGGAACCTGAGGCGCAGAGCCGCCGGCTGGGTGTAATATTCCCAACCGCAAAGATGTTGGGGAAAATCCTGCCAGGAAAGCGAATCATGAATGCCCTGATCCGAATGGAGAAGTTCTGCGTCCTGCTTTTTCTTGCTGTTGCCGTGCCATTTGCCGCAATCGCGGGTCCTCAAAACGCAAGCGCAGTCAATCCGCAGACGCTGATGAGCAAGCTCAAATGGCGCTCCATCGGCCCATACATCGGCGGGCGCGTGGTCACCGTAACCGGTGTTGCCTCCAACTCCAATTTGTTCTATGCCGGAGCGGTGGGCGGCGGGGTGTGGAAGAGCACGAATGAGGGTGTTACCTGGCGAAACATTTCTGACGGGAAGATACCGGGGCCCAGTTCCAGCATCGGCGCCATTGCGGTGGCGCCCTCTGATGCCAACGTTCTTTACGCGGGCACGGGTGAGACTGACATCCGCAGCGACGTGATTCCCGGCGACGGCGTTTACAAGTCCACCGACGCCGGCAAGAGCTGGCAGTATGCCGGCCTGCGCGAAACGCACTCCACCAGCGCCATCGTGGTGGATCCCAAAAATGCCGACATTATCTATGCCGCTTCTATGGGACATGTATTCGCTCCCAACCCCGAACGTGGAGTTTTCAAATCCAGTGACGGCGGCAAGTCGTGGAAGAAAATCTTGTTTTTGGACGACAAGACCGGGGCCATTTGCCTGGTCATGGATCCCAATGATGCCAGCGTGCTCTATGCGGCGATGTGGCAGGCGCAGCGCTTGCCGTGGGGGCTCTCGAGCGGCGGTCCGGGCAGCGGAATTTACAAGACTACCGACGGCGGCGAGCACTGGACGAACCTCTCGCACAATCAGGGCCTGCCGCAAACAGTTCTGGGGCGCATCGGGCTTTCCGTTTCCGCCAGCAACCCCAACATTGTTTACGCCATTATTCAGTCAAAGGGAGGCGGCGTTTTCCGCTCCGAGGATGCGGGCGCAACCTGGAAGCGGGTGAACAGCGAATGGAAGCTGCGGCAGCGCGCCTTCTACTACATGACAATTTACGCCGACCCCAAAGACCCGAACACCGTGTACGCGCCTGAAGTGGACGCGCTCTGGGTTTCCCACGACGGCGGCAAAACCTTCAAGAAGCTGCGGCCTCCGCACGGTGACAATCACGTGGTGTGGATCAACCCCCACGACACGCGGATTCTGCTGGAAGGCAACGATGGCGGGGCTACCGTCTCCACCGATGGCGGCAACACCTGGAGCACGGTGCACAATCAGGCAACCGGGCAGTTCTACCACGTCAATCTCGACAACCAGTTCCCTTTCCACATCTACGGCGCGCAACAGGATGAGGGCTCGTTTGAGGGACCGAGCGCGAGCAGCGGAGGCACAATTCCCCTGGCCGCGTGGCATGGCGTGGCTTACGGGGAGAGCACCTATTCCGTACCCCAGCCGGACAATCCGAAGATTACGTACGGAAGCGGGTATTACAGCATTTTTGTGAAGTACGACCGCAACACATCGCAATACCAGAGCGTGAGCCCGTGGCCGAATTATCAGGAAGGGGCGTCCTCAGGTGAACTCAAATACCGGTTTGGCTGGACCCATCCCATTCTGTTCTCTCCGGCTAATCCCAAGGAACTGCTTACCGGCGCTCAGTACGTGTTCCAAAGCGACGACTACGGACAGACCTGGAAACGAATCTCGCCCGATTTGACCCGCAACCAGGCGAGCACGGAAGCGCCCAGCGGAGGGCCTGTTGATCTGGACCAGTCGGGAGCGGAAATTTATCCCGGCATCTCGGCGCTGGCGGTTTCGCCGCTCGACGGCGACATCATCTGGGCGGGGTCGGATGATGGCCTCGCGCATGTGACCGCTGATGGAGGAAAAAGCTGGCAGACGGTGACTCCGCCCGGTCTGCCCGCCTCCTGGATCAGTTGTATTGAGCCCTCGCACGCCGACAAGAGCACCGCCTATCTCACGGCCCGGCGCTACATGCAGGACGATTTCCGGCCCTACGTCTATGAGACTACGGACTTGGGCCGGCATTGGAAGGCGATCACGGCCGGTTTGCCGGCAGACGAGTTTGTTTTCGACATTCGCCAGGATCCGAGCGATCCCGCGCTGCTGTTTCTGGGCACCCGCAGCACCGTCTATATGAGCCTGGACGCAGGGGCGCACTGGCAGCCACTCGCCTTGAACCTGCCGGTTACGGAGGTGCGCGACCTGGCCATCAATCCGCGCCAGGGCGAGGTGGTGGCAGCCACCCACGGCCGCGCGTTTTGGATCCTGGACGACCTCACGATTCTGGAACAGCTCACCAAAAACCCTGACGTATCACCGAATGCAGCTTTCCTTTTTGCTCCCCAGGAGGCTTGGCTCACCCACGATTACGGTGTTCCCAGTCCCGAAAGACGGCGGCCACCCGACGCGGGCGATAACCCGCCCTTCGGCGCAACCATCTTCTTCCACATTCCGCAGAACTATGACGGCAAAACGCCGGCAAGACTCGAAATTACGGATGCCCAAGGAAAAGTAATTCACAGCTTCGTGCTGCACCTGGAAACCGCCAAGGAGAAGAAGGAGAAGGAAAAAGAAAAGGAGAGCCAGACGGGCGAAGCACAAACGGCCAGTGGTCAAGAGAACGCTGCCGCCGAGGTGGACCACAGTGCTGAGTCAACCGATCAGCAGATTCGGGAAAAGGAAGAGAGACTCACCGCCATTGAGCCGGGCATGAACCGCTTCCAGTGGGACCTGCGCTATCCCTATGCCGCGGAGGTGGCCGGTTATCATGCCCCCATCCCGGCGGGCGGCTTGAAAGACTCGGTGGAGGGTCCGGAAGTCCTGCCGGGAAAATATACGGTCATGCTCAATTACGGCGGCCAGAAGTCGCAGGCGGAACTCGTGGTTGGACTCGATCCCCGGCTCCATGCCACACCGCAGGAATTAGCAGCGCGCCTGGAGCTAGACCAGCGAATTCACGCCGATCTGGACACGCTGGATAAGGACATTGACCAAGCTCTGGCGGCGCGTGACAGGCTGCAAAAAGCGGTGGCTACGCACGCAATGACCGACGCACAGGCCGCCAGCATGGTCGCCGCTCTCAATCGCGAGATTGACAGCGTCGCCCAGATGGAGATGAAGTCATCGGAGGGCAGCCTGCTCTATGAAACCAAATTACGCGACCATCTGGCGTATTTGGCCGCGGACATTGACCTGGCCTACACCCAGCCAACCCCCGCCCAGTATGCCGTATTTCAGGTTCTGGATGAGCGGGCCAAGGCGGCCGAAGAAAAGCTTCGAACCGCGGTGGAAGAAGCGGGCAAGCTGAACGCGACGAACACCGCGGGTGGAACGCATGCCGCACGGCGATAAGGCGGGCCAGGAGGGCGTCCTGTCCGCAGCAAGGCCGGCCTCTCATTGCGGCGGCCGGCCCTCAATTTCGCCGGGTTGGCCTACCGAAGTACTACCCAGTTAGTTCCTCTTGTCCAGAGAGTGAAACGAAGCAGCGGGTAATTTCGCGCGCCGCAACAAGGACCCCACCAGGCGTGGCGAATTGGGTTGGAAAAAAGGCTCGAGATCATTGGTGAACTGGTAAACCTGTTTGCTTGCAGCGGCTGC
>DATGGJ010000206.1:0-1688 GCA_035308585.1 Terriglobales bacterium | reverse complement strand
CGGGTCCTGCAGCAACTGCGGCTCTATGAGCATCCGCTGGTAAGCTTCGATGCCCGCGCCAAAGGGGAAGCGGTTGAGGTGATCATCAACTTCAAAAATCCACCCGTCCCCGTACACACTTATTGCTTCGACCTGCACCCCCGCGACCTGGACCACGCGCAATTCGAGTGGAGCTTCCAACGCCAGCTCTACGCCTGCCTGCACGACTACATTATCGAGATGTTCACCCGCACGCCTCAGGACCGAGCCCAGCGCCAGCGGGAAGGCTTGTGAGCCTGCGCCAGAAAATCGAAGAGGAAATACGCCGCCACGGCCCCATTCCCTTCTCACGCTACATGGAAATTTGCCTCTACGATTTCGAGTTGGGCTACTACGCGGCGCACGCGGAGCAGTTCGGCAAAGCGGGCGACTTCTACACCTCCAGTGATGTCCACGCCGTCTTCGGCCGCCTGCTGGCGCGGCAATTCCAGGAGATGTGGCGGGTGCTGGGTTCGCCGCCATCGCTCGAGGTGGTGGAGCCAGGCCCAGGACGTGGCCTGTTCGCCCAGGACGTGCTGGACTGGTCGGAGAAGAAGTTTCCCGAATTCTTCCACGCCTTGCGTTACCTGCTGGTCGAGGTTTCGCCCGCGCTGCGGCAGCGCCTGGCCGGAACCCTCGCCCGCCGCGTGGAAAGCGGCAAGGCGGAAATCTATTCCTCCATCGAGCAATTGCCCCGGCAGTTCGCCGTCCCCGCGATTGTTTTTGCCAACGAGTTTTTCGACGCTTTGCCGGTGGAAGTTGTGTCTCATCGCGGCGAGTTGCGCCTGGGCTGCGAGCAGGGCCGCTTCGTGGAAAACTTTGCTCCCGCCTCGGCGGCGGCGCTGGAATACCTGGACCGCTACAGCGTTCATCCCGAGGCGGGCGAGCGGGTGGAAGCGGCCTTGTCGGCGCAGCGCTTCATGGGAAACATTGCCCAGCGGTTGGGCCGCGGGTTCGCAATCGTCATTGATTACGGGTACACGCGCGACGAACAACTGGCGGGGCGGCATCGCGGTACGGTCACCGCCTTCCGCCGCCACACCATCAGCGCCGGCCCTTACCAAGCGCCCGGAGAACAGGACATCACCGCGCACGTAAACTTCACGGCTTTGCAGGCGGCAGGTGTGGAGGGCGGGATGGAACCGCTGGCGCTGCTCACGCAGGCACAATTTTTAATGGGTATTGGCGAAGCCAACCAGTTTGCCGACGCGTTCGAGGACACGCGGCTTCCTCAGGAACAGGCCAAAGTCGCGTTACAGCTCAAGCACCTGGTCACGCCGGCGGGCATGGGCGAGAGCTTTCATGTGCTGGTGATGGGCAGGGGAGTTGACGTCGCCAGCGCGCGGGGGCTCAGCGGGCTGAAGTTCGCGCGCTGACTAGAAGCGGACAAGGGCCAAGGGCCCCTCTTCTCACACCGGCAGTTGTTCCTGCTGCCAGCCGGGCGCGACGGGCTGCGCTTCGGCGGTGAGATCGAGCACCAGCTTTTCCAGCACCAGGCGCTTGCTGGCGGGATTCGAGCGCAGGGCCACGTCGGCGCGGGCGACCAGGCGAATGGCGCGGGTCAGTTCGCGTTTCGATTTGTAGCGCCGCGCCTGTTTGATGATGTCCTCGGCGGCAAACGGAGGCACGCGAAATCCCTGCCACAGCGCCGCCCAGAGCATGCGGGTATC
>DATGGJ010000205.1:0-2359 GCA_035308585.1 Terriglobales bacterium | reverse complement strand
GAGCATGACCGCTTCATGCAGATGTCCGCCCATCAGCCCTATTTCGGTCCAGTGATAATGCAGTGGAAGCGACGCCAGGGAGCAAACATCCTGGTGCGGCTCAGCGGGCGCATGGTCACCAATTCGCAGGAGCGCGGGCGTCCCGTGGAGGCCATTGTCGAAGATATCACTCAGCAGCGCGCCCTGGAAGAACACCTGCGCCACGCCGACAAAATGGAGGCGCTGGGCCGCCTGGCCAGCGGTGTGGCTCACGATTTCAACAATCTTTTGCTTGGCATTACTCTCAATCTGGAGCATGCCATTGGCCAGGCAGGAGCTGTGGGCAATCCTCTGCGCGAAGATATTGAGCAATCGCTGCAAGCCGCCAGGAGCGCCGCCGCGGTGACCCGTCAACTGCTCGTGTTCGGCCGCAGGAAGAAGCTGCAGCAGCAGGCAGTCAACCTGAACGACGTGGTGATCAGAAGCCAGGATTTGGTCAAGCGCCTGGCGGGGGAAAACATTCAGCTTGATATAAGGCTGGGCGAAAACCTGGGCCCGGTCACCGCAGACCCAGTACAGGTTCAACAAATCATTCTCAATCTGGTAGCCAACGCTCGCGACGCTATGGGGGGAACTGGGCAGATTTCGATAATCACCAGAAATATTGACCTGCAGCAAGCTCCCGCCGATGAACATTTCACCGCAAGTCCAAAGACCGGGCCCTATGTTGTGCTGGAAATCAGCGATACCGGCAGCGGCATCAGCCGGGAGGTGCTCTCCCACATCTTCGAGCCTTTTTATACCACCAAGGAGGAAGGCAGCGGTTTGGGACTGTCCACCAGTTACGGTATCGCCGCCCAGAGTTCAGGGTACATGTCGGTCCTGACCGAGGAAGGATATGGGACCACGCTCAAACTGTATTTGCCGCTACAGCGTGAGGCCTCCTCCGATGGCGAAGCTGCGGAGGCATAAGAAGCTGATGCGCGCAAACTGAGAGCCCGCTTCTGCCCAGTTTCCTGGGAATGACGGGACGGGTGTAGCTGCTCGGCGCCGGCCTTCTCAGCCTGAGCTTGTTGAAATTTGGGGGGCGACTGGCCTTTTTCGACAAGCCACCGGCGGGGCCTCTAAACTGCGCGCCCGCCCTCTGCTGCAGGCCACTATCTTCTGCTTGCCCCGGCTCATCTCCCTGATGGTGGCTAACCCCGTCCCCTCCCAGGCAGTTAGCAGGCCGGCTTAGTGGCCGCGCAGTTTCTCTTTTGCCGCGTTAACCTGCATACTATCGCTACACATCGGCGTAAACTTTCTCAACACTTGGCTGGCGTGTGTAGCTCAGGATTGCGATGGCGCGAAAATTATTCGCTTTGGTGCTTTTGGCTGCGTTTCTTACCTCGCCTGCGGCCGGCTTCGATACCTACTGGCATTCGCAATGCAGCCAGAAGGTTGGCGAGCAGTTTGGCTTCAGCGAAGATGCCTGGAAGATCATGCAACTGGGCGATTTCTCGCCGGACTTTTTCGGCCCGGTTTCCGAGTACGCTTCCAAGAATCTCAAGGGCAAGGAATTGGGGGCTCTCACTCAATACGAAGCCGACAACCCGCAAGTGCGCGGCGCCGCCGTTTTCCTTCACTTCGACAATCTCAACAGCGACTTCCAGCGCAACTCCGATTTCGATTACCTGTTCACTCACCTGCTGCAGAACACCAGGTCCCTGCTCGCCGGCTACAACAAGCTCAAACTAGACGAGCGCACCCGCAAGGTCCTGACCCTGATCACACTGGGCGCCTCCCTGCACGCGGTGCAGGATTTCTACAGCCACTCCAACTGGATCCACTATGACTTCAACAACACCGACGTAAAAATGGTAAAGCTGTCCGGAGGCGGCGTTCGCGCCCCTACCTGGTTCGAATTTCGCGCCCGGCACAACAGTCCCGACAAGTGGCCCTTCCACGTGGCCTCGGGCATTTACCCGCCGGTCGCGGGCGCGGCTGATACCCACACCCACATGAACCACGACAACTCCCGCCTTATGTACACGGAATATGAGAATCCCGGACAGCCCTTGCGCTCCCAGGCGCAGTACCACAACGCGGGAGCGGTTCCGGCACGCGGCGACGATGCCTCCGCTTTGGCTCACCAGCAACTGGCGGCAAACACCGCCATCGCCGCCAGCATCGAGTGGGTCAGGATGGTGGAGCAGGATTCCGGCTCGAAAAAGGCCATCGAGTCAGCCAAAACCTGGAACCTGAAGCTGAGCGATCCCCACCTCGCCAAGGAACTGCAGGCCGGCGTGGTCACCGAAATGGCCGTCTCCTGTGCCGCCGGCAAATGGGATGGCGATGATCCCCCCGCCGACCGCGGCGCCTTCTGCCGCTCCGTGCTGGA
>DATGGJ010000204.1:0-6540 GCA_035308585.1 Terriglobales bacterium | reverse complement strand
CGCCGGCCGGGCGCGCTCCTACACCTTCAAGGAGGTGTACTTCAGCCCCCTCAGCTCGGAAACCGCCGCCCGGCGCCTGCGCGAGGCCGCGCCGGGATATTAATAATTGACGATTGAAGCGTGAAGAATGACGATTGTCGTAATTGACGATTGCAGATTTTCGATGGACGATTGAAAAGCCCCGCACTCAGCGTTCAGCATTCAGTCAATCCCGCCTGTGGATTGAAGCTGGCCGATCAAGAACGGATGCCCCGGCGGTTTCAGTCGTCGTTCTTCAATCATCATCCTCAACTCTTATGGCTGAGGTTGAATTCTGAGGGCCGCCTTTCAATCGTCAATCATCAATCTTCAATTACTTCGCTTGCGCCGGCTTCAGTTCTGCCTTGGGCGGCGCCAGCCACAGCACCTTGCCGCTGGGGCCGTAGAACTTGAGCACCGGCTGCCCGCCTTCAACGCTCCACTCCCCCTGCACCTTATCGTTATTGTCGGTGAGCAGAAAGGCGCGGGCGCGAATGCCCTCCGGCCGCTGCGGGGGAAGTATGAAACCGCGGTCGAACTGGTTCTGACCGCTGAAGCCCGCGGTTAAAAGCACGCCCACGGCCAGCCCCAGCACCAGCGTGGCCGCTCGCCACCGCCGGCCCTGTTTCTCCAGACGCTCCAACCGCTGCTCCAGTTGGGTCTCTGTCCCTATCTCCATAATCTCCTCCTTTTTTGCGACAATACCCCTGCTGGGTTCGACGGGCCGCTGGCCGGCTGGTGAGCGGCAAAACCGGGGTGCAGGCAAAAAGAGGGCGTATGACCGTTCGCCGGATGAAAACCTACACCGGGCAGGGGGGCTACGTTTACCAGTACTATTTCGTGGGCCGGCGCCAGGCCCTTCCCGATGCCCCCGAGGCCCCGGCCACGGAATACATCTTCGACGTCAGCCCCGACCGCAAAACCATGTTTGCTGTGAGCGTGTTTGTGCGCGGCGAGGCGCTCGCCGCCTGGGCCGCCGGGCATGGCCGCCCGCTGAGCGATTCCGAGCAGTACGCCGCCGCCAAGATGCGCCTCTTCCTGGGCCTCGATGAGATGGGCGACCTGCGCCACCAGAGCCGCCGCCTGCCGGTGAACGCCGCCAACGTTGAGGACCTGCTGGCCGCGCTGGGCGTGGAATGAGCGCGCCGGTCCCGCGGGTGCCTCCGCCCGTGAGGCATGACACTGGCCGCTTGCGGCATGAATTCCGGTAGGCTTAGCTTTTGCTGACTCCTGACTCCTGACTCCTGACTCCCGACTTTCTTGTGACTCCCATCACATCCCCTTGTGACCAACCTCGCTGTCCCCCGGCGCCCCTTCCGGCACCCTATATAATCAGCAAAACGGAAGTACCCGCCCGGCTAAGGTGTGGGCCGGGAGACAAACTCAATTCATGCCCCTTTTCTGGCTGCGAGTTGCGGTGGTGCTGTACGGCATCGGCCTGGTCTACGCCCTGCTCATCCTGGTGCGGCGCAGCGACCTGCTGGGACGCATCGCTTTGCACGCCGCCGGCCTGGCCATGGTCTTCCATTTTGTTTCGCTGGCAGAGGCCTTCGCCGCCGAACGCACCCTGCTGCTGGCCTCCATTCACAATTCCGAATCCCTGCTTGCCTTCGTGGTCATGATTGGCTTCATGCTGGTGTACTGGCGCTACCAGACCACCACGCCCGGGGTTTTTGTCTTCCCCCTGGTTTTCCTGCTGACCTTTGTCTCCGCCATGGGCGGGCAGAAAATTGTGCTCGCCACCCCCATGGTGCGCAACGGCTGGATCATCGCCCACATCGTCATGATCTTCACCGGCTACGCCGCCCTGGTGCTCAGCTTCTGCGCCAGCCTGCTCTATCTGGTGGGCGAGCGGGCGCTCAAGTCCAAGCGCCCCGGCGGCATGCTGAACCGGTTGCCGCCCCTGGAAACCATTGACCAGATCGGCTACCGCTCCCTGCTCCTGGGCTTTCCCTTCATGACCCTGGGGCTGGTGGCCGGGTCGGTGGTGGCCCAGGCCAAGTACGGCGCGGTTTATTTCCGCGATCCCAAGGTGCTGCTCTCGGTGCTGATGTGGGCGGTTTACGTGCTCATGCTCTACACCCGCTGGAACTCGGGCTGGAGGGGCCGCCGCGCCGCCTATCTCGCCACCTTCGCCTTCCTGGCCGCGGTGGTGGCCTGGGCGGCTAACTTCTTCAGCGTGGTGCACCGCTTCGTCTCGCCATGAACTTCTTGCTCATCGGCGTGAATCACACCACCGCGCCTCTGGACGTGCGCGAGCAGCTGGCTATTCCCGAATCCCACCTGCCTGAGGCCATGCGCCGCCTGGCCGAATATCCCGGCGTGGAGGAGGCCATGATCCTCTCCACCTGCAACCGGGTGGAGCTGCTGGCCAACTGCGACCCCGCCGCCGACCTGCGCGGTTTTCTCCGCGATTACTTCCAGGTCGAGCCCGCCCGCTACGCCGATTGCCTCTACGAGTACCGCGAGCGCGAGGCCGTCCGCCACCTCTTCCGCGTGGCCGCCAGTCTCGACTCCATGGTGGTGGGCGAGCCCCAGATCCTGGGCCAGGTGAAGGAGGCCTATGCCACGGCGCGGGCGGTGGGCGCCATCCGCAGTCACCTCGACGCCCTGGTCTCGCGCTCCTTCGCTGTCGCCAAAAAAGTGCGCAGCGAAACCGAGGTGGGCTCCTCCGCGGTTTCCGTAGCCTCGGTGGCGGTCGAGCTGGCCAAGAAAATCTTTGGCTCGCTGCAGGGCCGGGTGGTTTACGTGGTGGGTGCGGGCAAGATGAGCGAGCTCGCCGCCCGGCACCTGATGGCGCACGGCGCCGGCACCATCTTCGTGGCCAACCGCACCTACGAGCGCGCCCAGCAGCTGGCCCACAAGTTCGGCGGCCAGGCCATGCTCTTCGAGCAGCTCTACGAGACCGCCGACCGCGCCGACATCGTCATCACCTCCACCGGCGCTCCCTTCGCTATCTTCCGCCGCGAGCACGCCGAGCTGTTCATGGCCCGGCGCAAGAACCGCCCCATGTTCTTCATTGATATCGCCGTGCCCCGCGACGTGGACCCCGAGGTCAACAAGGTGGACGGCCTGTTCGTTTATGACCTTGACGATTTGCAGGCGGGGGTCAGCTCCCACGTGGCCGACCGGCGCAAGGAAGCGGAGCGCGCCGAAGCCATCGTCGAGGCCGAAGTAGAGCGTTTTCAGTCCCGCTTGCAGACTCTGGACGTGGTGCCCACCATCGTGTCGCTCCACGACCACCTGGAGACCATCCGCCAGGCGGAAATTGACCGCGTGCGCGGACGCCTGGGGCCCCTAAGCCCGGAGCAGGAGCTGGCGGTCGAGGCCCTCACCCGTGGCATCATCAACAAGATCATGCACACTCCCATCAGCGCTCTCAAGACCGCCGCCCGCGAACCCGAAGCCACCACCGTGGTCGAGCTCATCCGCAAGCTTTTCAACCTGCAGGAGAAGAGCCACCGCTACGCCGCCGCCTCCCGTGCCACCTCCAGCAGCGATCCCCGGGAGCGCTCCTGAATGGCGGCGCTCCGTATTGGTTCCCGCGGCTCGCAGCTGGCCCTGTGGCAGGCCAACCATATTGCCAGCCTGCTGAAGGCTAACGGTCATCACGTGGAAATCGAGATCATCCGCACTACCGGCGACAAGATCGCCGACATCGCCCTTTCGCAGGTCGGCACCAAGGGCATGTTCACCAAGGAAATTGAGGAGGCGCTGGCCGAGGGCCGCGTGCACCTGGCGGTACACAGCTTGAAGGATTTGCCCACCGAGGTGACGCCCGGCTTCGAACTGGCAGCCATTACCCGCCGTGAAGACCCGCGCGATGTGCTCCTCTCCCGCGATCACCGTGGCCTGAATCAGCTGCCGCAGGGCGCGCGCGTCGGCACCAGCAGCCTGCGGCGGCAGGCGCAGCTCCGGGCCCTGCGCCCTGACCTCGAAATCCATCCCCTGCGCGGCAATGTGGACACTCGCCTGCGCAAGCTGGAATCGGGCGAATTTGACGCTATCATCCTGGCGGCTGCCGGCCTGCGCCGCCTGGGCCGCACCGAGCTGGTGCGCGAGTTTATTCCCGCGGAAATTATGTGTCCCGCGGCCGGGCAGGGAGCCCTGGGCATCGAGGTCCGCGAAGGCGATGGCGAAACCCGCCAGCATCTGCTGTTTCTCGATGACGCCGCCGCCCGCTCCGCCACCACCTGTGAGCGCGCCCTGCTGCACCGTCTTGGGGGCGGATGCCAGGTCCCCATCGGCGCCTTGGCCGAGGTCCGCGGCGAGCATCTGCATCTGACCGCAGTGGTGGCCCACCCCGACGGTTCCCAGGTTCTGCGCGAAGCGCAAAGCGGCACCAATTCTGAAAACCTGGCAGCCTCGGTGGCCAAGGCTCTGCTGGCGCGCGGCGCCGAGGCCATCCTGCAGGAACTCTATGGCAACCCGGTGGCCGCGCCGCAGCAGCCGTGATGAAGAAAAAAGCCACGCCCGCCGCCGCTTCTCCGGCCCTCCCCCGGCCGCTCACGGGCAAACGCATCGTGGTGAGCCGCGCCCGCGACCAGGCCGCCGCCCTGGCTTTTCCCTTGCGCGAGCTGGGCGCGGAAGTGCTGGAGATTCCATTTATAGAAATACGTCCGCCCGCCACCTTCCAACCCCTCGACAAGGCCCTGCTTGAGATCCACAACTACGACTGGCTCATCCTGACCAGCGTGAACGGCGTGCGGGCACTGGCCGGGCGTATCCAGCACCTCGGCCTGGAGGTGCTCAACTTTGTCCACCTCAAGGTGGCCGCCATCGGTCCCGCCACCGAGCAGGCTCTGGAAGAGCAGCAGTTCCAGGTGGACGTGGTGCCGGAAAAGTACGTGGCCGAAGCCGTGGTGAGCGCGCTGCGCGCCCAGGTGAAAGACCAGCGCATCCTGCTGGTGCGGGCTAAAGTCGCCCGTGACGTCATTCCCGAGGAATTGCGCCGCGCCGGCGCCCTGGTCAACGTGGTCGAGGCCTATGAAACGGTGGCCCCGGAAGCCTCGCGCTCCCGCCTGGAATCGGTGCTGCAGGACAGCGCCCGCAAGCCCGACGTCATCACCTTCACCAGCTCCTCCACGGTGCGCAACTTTGTTTCACTTATGGAAGTCCAGCCGGGGCAGGTTTCCTTTCTGCAGGACGTCAAGCTGGCCTCGATTGGTCCGGTCACCTCGCAGACTCTGCGGGAATCAGGTTTGCCGGTGGACATCGAGGCCCGTGAATTCACCGTTCCCGGCCTGGTCCGGGCCATCGTCGCGGCCTTCAGCTAGCGCGGCGGCGTCTCCCGATGGCGCAGGTTCATGCCGAACACCGTGCCTGCGGTGACGCCGATTTCTATCATGGGCAAAATACGTTCCATCCTGTGGTGCCGGGTGCGGTGCATGAAGTAGCTGGTCAGGATGGTGCCGCCCACGCTCAGTCCCCAACTGTAGGCCGCCTGCCCGCCCCAACCCTGGCTCACGAACTGCCGCGCCCAGGGGTTGCGCTCTACCCCGTTGTGCTCATCGAGCACGTGGCGGGTGCTGAAAGCGTCCGCCGTCTGCATGGCAAAGTTGGCGGCGTGGATGGCGATGTTCTGCTTGTCCCAGAACTGGTGGTGATGAAAATCAACCGGCTCAAGCTGAGCCAGCGCGGGTGAGGAACACAAGAAGACAGCAGCAAGCAGGAGGCGCATGATTTTCGCCGGCATGGGAGTGATTTCATGCTAGGACGCCGCCGCCTTGAGGAAGCGCACGGAGGGCGCGCACGAAAGGGATGCTGCCTGCTCGAAGGGTGGATACCGAGCCGAGTATGGGTTCGAGCTTTCCTACGCCTGCCTTCTACAATGTCCCCGTGACCCTTCGCCAGGCCACGACCGAAGACACCGAGGCCCTGCTGGCTCTAGAGCGGGAATCGCCCTCCGCCGCTCACTGGTCGCGGGCGCAATACGAGGCCATCTTTCAGGCCGAGGCTCCGCCACGACTGTGCCTGGTTGCTGAAAACGGACCTGTGCAGGCGTTCCTGGTGGCGCAGACAGCCGCTGCGGAGTGGGAACTGGAGAACATGGTGGTAGCCCCTGCCGCCCGTCGCCAGGGCCTGGGAACGCAGTTGCTGCGTGAGCTTCTGCAGCAAGCTCGGCAGCAGCACGCGCGAGCCGTTTTTCTTGAGGTGCGCGCCTCAAACTCGGCCGCCCGGGGCCTCTATCGCGCCTGTGGTTTTGTCGAGGTGGGCTCCCGTCCCGGCTACTACCAGAATCCGCAGGAAGACGCGATCAGCTGTGCGTGTGAGCTGGCGGACAGCCCATAACCAGCCACTCTGCAACGGCTTACAGTGAAATCCTCGCCCAACAGAAATCCCGCAAAGGGAGCAGGCCCGGGCCTGCACTCATTCCCCACCCAGAGCTGCAAAATCGGTTGAAGCGGCACTGCCACTGTGCTAGCGTGAGCATAGATGTAGACAGGAGGCCAAGCAGGATGCTCTCGCCAAGAGACTTGCTTATAGCCAACCATGAGGAATTCCGCAGGTTGGCTCAGGAAC
>DATGGJ010000203.1:0-6896 GCA_035308585.1 Terriglobales bacterium | reverse complement strand
GATATGGGCTACAAAGATGCGGTGGCGCTGGAGGCCATGGACCAGACCTGCCGCCCCTTTTTCACCCACGCCCTGGTCGAGGGCACTTATCGCGCCTGGCTGGCGGAGAACGGGGCCGGACAGGTGGTGGCCGGAGGCGGCGTTCTGATCCTGCCCTGGCCCGGCCACCCCCGGGACTCGCAGACCCGCCGGCCCATGATCGTCAACGTTTATACCGAGCCCGATCACCGCCGTCGCGGCCTGGCGCGGCGCCTTATGGTCACCATGCTGGACTGGCTGCGCCAGGAAGGCTATGGAACCGTGTCTCTGCACGCCAGCGACTACGGACGGGCTTTGTATGAGTCGTTGGGTTTTAGGGCCACGAATGAGATGCGGCTGCAGCTGAAGTGATTTGTAACTGAAGAATTTGTGTGCGAAGCGCAGCGGTCCGCGGAGGGATCTCGCCGCGAAGTCGAAGGATCCCTATTCTTACAGCCCGCCATTGGTTTCAGAAGGTTCTTCCGGAATTCTTCTCCAGAACTCCCCGGAAACAGCAGATATGGGTTAAGCGGCCCAGGGGTCCTTCGGCTCGAGCCCTCGTTCAGGATGACGTTCGTTTGAAAGGAAATTACCAATCGCAAACTGCTCGACTACAAATTGAAGAACCTTTCCACCTGGGCAATGTCGGTCGTTCGTCGGTAGGCGGGCAGGCTCTCCACGAACACGCGCCCGTAAGCCTTTTTGAGGATGCGATTGTCCAGCAGGGCCAGCAGGCCGCGGTCATGCAGGGAGCGGATCAGCCGGCCGAAACCCTGCTTCAGAGTAATCACCGCCGCCGGCACCTGGTACTGATAGAAAGCGTTGCCGCCCTCGGCGTCAATGGCGCGCACCCGGGCCGCCACCACTGGGTCGCTGGGCACCTCGAAGGGCAGGCGGTCAATGATTACGCAGCTCAGCTGTTCGCCCTGTACGTCCACGCCCTGCCAGAACGAAGACGTGCCAAAGAGCACGGCGTTGGGGGTAATGCGGAACTCTTCCAGCAGCGCCCGCTTGGGCGCGTTGCCCTGCAGGAGCATGGGATACTCCAGTTCACCCAGCAGCCGGTTGTACACCTCGTTCATCTGGGCATAGCTGGTGAACAGGCAGAAGGCGCGGCCGCGGGTTATCTCCAGCAGCTGGCGGATGCGCCCGGTGGCGCGCTCAGCGAATTGCGGGGTGCGCGGGTCGGGCAGATCGGGCGGAACGTAGAGGATGGCCTGGTTTGCGTAGTCGAAGTGCGAGGGCAGCACCAGTTCGCGGGCGTGCTCCAGGCCCAGCCGCCGGCTAATGTATTCGAAGCCGCCGCCCACCGCCAGCGTAGCAGAGGTCAGCACCGCGCACTCCAGCTTGTCGAACAGGCAGGAGCGCAGGATGGGCGCCACATCAATCGGCGTGGCCTGCAGGAAGACATGCCGCGAGCTGCGGAGGGGGGCGCTTGTGCCCCGCGAGTCCTTGCCGCCGCCCCGGCGCTCAATCCAGAAAACCGTATTGCGCTCCGTGGATTCCATCACAAATGAGAGCTGCACCCGCAACTCGTCCACCCGCCGGATGAAGTTGAACACCTCTTCCGGTTTTTGCTTCATGCCCTGCAATTCCGCAGCGACGCGGCCGAGCGCCTGCATCAGCCCAATGTACTCGTCGCCATTTTCTTCCAGAAACTCCTGCCGGTTTTCGAAAGCCAGGCGGCCTTCACCCCCGGGCAGCAGGGAGAAGAAAAGCTGCGAGCGTTCGCGCAGGCTGCCCAGCGCCCCGGCGATGCCCGCCGACAGTTCTTTGGCCCGCTGCAGCGAGCTTTCCACGTCGCGGGCCAGGTCTTCCATGCGCCAGTTGCTGACCGTCACCCCGAAATAGCTGCCGGCCACGTTTTCCAGTTCGTGGGCTTCGTCGAAGATGACCGCCGCGCATTCCGGCAGAATGCCGGCATCGGGCGCGCCCTCGGCCGACTGCTTGATGGCCAGGTCGGCGAAAAACAGGTGGTGGTTGACAATGACGATGTCGCTCTCCAGCGCCCGCCGGTGCATCTCGGTGATGAAACAGCGCTCCCACTGGCTGCACTTCTGCCCCAGGCACTTGTCAGAGCGCGCGTCCAGATGCGGCCACAGTGCGCTCGATTCCGGCAGCTCCGACAGCTCCGCCCGGTCTCCGGTTTCGGTGGTCTTCTCCCATTCCGCAATGGCCCGGTACTGCTCGATCTCCTCCAGACCGCTCAGCACCGGCTGCCCGGTCAGGTCGTAGAGCTTCTTGCGGCACAGGTAATTGTTGCGTCCCTTCATGTAGCAGACGCGCAGCCTGCGGTCGCCTTCAGGAAACAGCGCCTGCTCCAGGAAGGGGATATCTTTATAGAAAAGCTGCTCCTGCAGGTTTTTGGTGCCGGTGGAAACCAGCACGCGCTTGCCGGCGCGAATCACCGGCAATAGGTAGGCAAGAGTCTTGCCGGTGCCGGTGCCCGCTTCCACGATGAGGTGGCGTTTTTCCGCCAGCGCCTGCTCCACTGCCTGCGCCATCTGCAACTGGCCGCGGCGGAACTCGTATGCCGGGTGGGTGCGCGAGAGCAGCCCACCCGGTCCGAAGAACTGGTGCAGCGTGGAAAGGGCGGTAGAGGCGGGCTGGGGAAGGCTGGACACGGCGACTCCCTATAATACTCAGTTGGGAAGCAGTTCTCAGCACTCAGTTCCAGCACGCGCGCGTCGGACTCTAGTTTGACCAAATCCGAATCCAATTCGACGTCTACAATCACGACCGTGATCGGAGTTCCCACCCTCGCCATCGTGGGCCGCCCCAACGTGGGCAAATCCACGCTCTTCAACCGGATCATCGGCCGGCGGCGGGCCATCGTGGGTGACGAGCCCGGCATTACCCGCGACCGCCTCTATGGCGAAGCCCACTGGGGCGGCCGCGACCTGCGCGTGATTGATACCGGCGGCATCATCCCCGAAGACAAACAGCTGATACCGGCGGAAATTCTTCGCCAGGCCCGGGTAGCGCTGGAAGAGGCCGCCGCCATCATCATGGTGGTGGACGCCCGCACCGAACTGGCCGCTCCCGACCTCGACCTGGCCCGCCTGCTGCTGCGCACAGGCAAGCCCCTGTTCCTGGCGGTCAACAAGGTGGATACGGACAAGCAGGAAGCCACTGCCGAGGAGTTTCGCAGCCTCGGTATCCGCAATGTGTTTCCTGTCTCGGCGGAGCACGGGCGAGGCGTCGCTGAGATGCTCGATGCCATCGTGGAAAAGCTGCCGCCGGTCGTGACCAAACAAGTAACCACAGAGGACACCGAAGAAAAAACAGACGAAGCAAAAGAAGCAACACAGGAAATTCCTCGTGAAACCCGCGTCGCCATTATTGGCCGGCCCAACGTGGGCAAATCCACGCTGCTCAACCAGCTTACCGGCTCCGAGCGGGCCATCGTTTCGCCCGTCCCCGGCACCACCCGCGATGCGGTGGACGAAATCGTGGAACGCGACGGGCGCCGCTACCGGTTTATTGACACCGCCGGCATCCGCCGCAAGGGCAAGACTCACTTGATGGCGGAGAAGCTTTCCGTGGTCATGGCGCGCAAACACCTGGAGGCCGCGGATGTGGCGCTCATCATCATTGACGCCACCGAAGGCGTGACCGCGCTCGATGCCACCATTGCCGGCTACGCGCACGAGAGCGGCCGCTCCGTCATCATTGTGGTGAATAAGTGGGACCTGGTGGCCGGCAAAAAGCTGGAGAGCTGGCGCGGGCGCAAGGTAGCTCAGCAGGAGCGGCCCGTGGACCGCAACCTTTACGAGCAGCAGGTGCGCCGCTCGCTGAAGTTCCTGGAGTATGCGCCTGTAATTTTCATTTCCGCTTCCACCGGCAAGAACGTGGAGAAGATTTTTCCCGTCCTCGCCACCGTGGCCGAGGAGCGCCGCAAACGCATTCCCACCGCCGCCATGAACCGCTTTCTCAAGCAGGTGGATTTCGAGCGTGCCTCCGTCCCCATGGCTAAGCGGGTGAAAATTTACTACATGACGCAGGCCTCGGTGGCGCCCCCCACTTTTGTGCTGTTCACCGATCGCGCCGTCAAGCTGCACTTCTCCTATCAACGGTTTCTGGAAAACCAGATTCGGCGCTCCTTCGGCTTTGCCGGCACCCCTATCCGCATCCTTACCCGCGCCAGCAGCTGAAAACCCAGACCGGTTCGCGTGGTGCGACAAATGCGGCTGAAGGCCTCGATGATGTAACCTATTGCGGGCGGCTTCATCTGTGGGGTGGAGCCCGGCGAAAATGATCCAGCGGCTGATTGCGCAAGGCGTGCTGTTGGCGATGCTGACGGGAATGTTCGCCCCGCTGGCGCCGGCCGCTGCCATGCCTCACGCCTGCTGCCTGCGTCACCAGCAGCACTGCCACATGCCCCACGACGCCGGCATCAGCAGCCGCAATTGCTGCCACCAGTGTTGCCGGTTGTTGGCGGTTTCTACCGCTTTGTTTGCACCGATGAGGCGCAGCGCGCGGGGAAACTTACCCGCCTCCCAGCTGATTTCCTCTTCCCGTTTGGCCTTGCGGCCTTTCCGTGCCCTCACCGAGCGCTCCGAACGCGCTCCGCCATCCGCGAACTGACTCCTTAAAAAGTTGGTTTGGTGAATCTCCGTCTGAATGGTGTCCCTGCGATCAGGGGCGCACGAACGCGAATGCGCCGGAGGAAAATGAACGTCTTACGCACATTTATGGGCAGCGCCGTGCTGCTGGCGGCTGTTGCCGCGGCCAGCATCTTCGGCAGCGTTCGCGGGCTGGTGCATGACCCAGAGCATCGCCCGGTGCAAGGCGCGCAAGTAACCATCCGCGCGCAGGATTCGCAGTGGTCGCAGGCCACAACCACGAGCGCGATGGGCGAGTTTCAATTCAACACCGTGGCGGCGGGCCGCTACGTGGTGAGCGTGAGCGCGCCCGGATTCAAGGAACAATCGCTGAAAGTGGCCGTCAACTCTGGTGGTGCAGTGAATCTCCACTTTCCAATGGCTCTGGCTGCGGTGTCGGAGGAGGTTCAGGTCACGGCCACGCCTGAGGAGGTAGGGCCGCAATCCTCCACCACGGTCAGCGTTATCCATCAGCAGCAGATCGCCAGCACCCCCGGCGCCGACCGCAGTAACAGCCTGCAGATGATTACCGATTATGTTCCCAGCGCGGTCATCGCGCACGACCAGTTGCACGTGCGCGGCGGCCACCAGGTCACCTGGCTGCTGGACGGCGTTCCCGTGCCCAACACCAATATCGCCAGCAACGTGGGGCCGCAGTTCGACCCCAAAAACATTGATCAACTCGAAGTCCAGCGTGGCGGGCTTTCGGCCGAGTACGGCGATCGCTCCTACGGCGTGTTCAACGTCATCACGCGCAATGGCTTTGAGCGCAACAATGAAGGCGAACTGGTGCTGAACTACGGCAATTTCAATACCACCGACGACCAGCTCAGCTTTGGCAGCCACACCCAGTGCTTTGCCTACTACGCCAGCGTGGACGGCAATCGCGGCGACCTGGGTCTGGAGACGCCTGTGCCCCAGGCGCTGCACGATGCGGAGAACGGCTTGGGCGGGTTTGCCTCGTTGATTTTCAACAGCACGCCATCCGACCAGCTGCGGCTGGTGACCTCGGTGCGGCGCGACCACTACCAGGTTCCCAACACTTACGCGCAGCAGGCTTCCGGCACCCGCGATGTGCAGGCCGAGCAGGATGCCTTTGTTGATTTCTCCTGGGTGCACAGCGCTGGTGAACATGTCCTGCTTACCGTCTCGCCCTTCTACCACTTCAATCGCTCCCATTACATAGGCGGTCCTCAGGACCTGCCGGTCAGCCCGGAAGATGACCGCGGCTCCAACTACGCCGGCGGGGTGGTCAGCCTGGCGGTGGTGGAGGGCAGAAACAACGCCCACTTTGGGGTGCAGGGGTTTGTCCAGCGCGACAATACCCTGTTCGGCCTCAGCAACACGCCCGCCGGCACCTCCCTTCGCCAGCGCAGCATGCTCTGGGGACAGCTGGAAAGCGCTTTCATGGAAGACCAGTTCAAAGCCACCAAGTGGCTGACCTTCAACGGCGGCTTGCGCCTGACGCACTTTTCCGGCGGCCTGAGCGAAAACGCCGCCGATCCCCGGCTGGGGGCGGCCATCCAAGTGCCGCGTCTGGGCTGGGTGCTGCGCGCCTTCTACGGCCGCTACTACCAGGCGCCGCCTCTACTGACTGTGGGCGGGCCTTTGCTCGAGGTGGCCGCCACCCAGGGCTTCGGCTTCTTGCCCCTGCGCGGTGAGCGCGACCAGGAGAACGAATTCGGGCTCACCATTCCCCTGCGCGGCTGGAGCTTCGATGTGGACCACTTCCACACCAGCGCCAGCAATTACTTCGATCATGACGTGCTGGGCAATTCGAATATTTTCTTTCCCGTGACCCTGGCCGCGGCCCGGATTCACGGTTGGGAAGCCAGCGTGCGCTCGCCGCAGCTGGCGCGCAGGCTGCAGTGGCACCTGGCCTACTCCCACCAGTACGCGCAGGGGAAGGGGGCGGTGACCGGCGGGCTTACCGATTTTTCTCCTCCGGAGAACGATTATTACTTTCTCGACCACGACCAGCGCGATACGCTCAGCACCGGTTTTCAAGTCAACTTGCCCCGGCATAGCTGGGCAGACACCGAGATTTCGTACGGGTCGGGTTTCCTGAATGGCGATGGGCCCGCTCATTTACCCGTCCACACCAGTGCTGATCTCAGCCTGGGAAAATCGTTGGGGGAGGCGTGGTCGCTGCGGCTGACGGTGCTCAACCTGGCCAACAGCCGCTACCTGCTCGACAACAGCAATACCTTTGGCGGGACGCACTACAACTATCCCCGGCAATTTGCTTTGGGAGTGAGCTATAAGTTCAAATAT
>DATGGJ010000202.1:0-2347 GCA_035308585.1 Terriglobales bacterium | reverse complement strand
GCCGACCGCCTGTGCGACCGTATCGCCATCGTTGACCATGGCAAGCTGGTGGCACTGGACACGCCCAAGGCCCTGAAGGCCAGCGTCCCCGGAAGCAACGTGATTGAAGCCCAGTTTGCCGCGCCGCCCGAAGACTGGGAGCAGCAGTTGCAGGCGCTGTCCGAGGTCACCTCGGTGCAGGCGGAAGGCGGCAACACCTTCCGTGTGCTCACCGGCAATGGCTCCCGCACCACCACCGAACTGGTGGAACTGGCGGTCAAGTCGGGCGTGGAGGTGCGCAGCCTGACGGTGCAGAACACCACCCTGGACGACGTTTTCGTCCACTACACAGGCCGTCAGCTGCGTGATGAGACCGTGAAAGCCTACGGCTTTGTCATGCCGGAACGGCCGGGATTGCGTCCATGAATCGAACCTTTGCCATCATCGAACGCGAACTGCGCAAGTTCTTTCGCTCGCCGGCCCTGATGCTGGTCTCCATGGTGTTTCCGCTCATCCAGCTCATCGTGTTGGGCAACGCCTTCGGCGGCAAGATCAGGGATGCCAGGCTGGGCGTGGTGGACCAGGACCACGGCACCCAGTCGCTGAAGGTGCGGGAGGCATTCGACTCGGTGCGCGCCAACGTGCGCACCTTCGTGCCCGTCTACTACCAGAGCGAAAAACAGGCGGTCAAGGACGTGCGCGACGGCAAGCTGCAGGGCGCGGTCATTATTCCCCCGGAGTACTCGCGCCGCGTCTACGAGGAAAACCATCCCCGCATCGCGCTGGTGGTGGACAACAGCGACAACTTCATGAGTTCGGCCCTGGAGCAAAGCTTTACCGAGCTGACCAACTCGCTGAATGAGCCCGAAGTTCAGCCCCGCATAGTCCAGAAGAACGTGCTCGACATCGTGGAACTCTATCCCTACATCGAGTACATGAAATACCTGCTGCCGGGCGCCATCACCCTGGCCATGTTTGTTTCCGTGATGATCGGCGGCGGCATGCTTTACATTGACGATAAAGCTCGCGGGGTGCACGAGGGCTACCTGGTCACGCCCATCACTAAGACCGAACTGGTGCTGGGACTGAACGGGGCGGGCGCCATCAAGGCGGTGGCCGCCGGCGTGGTCATCACTCTTATTGGTTCGCTGCTGGCTGGAGTGGGCAGCATTTTCGATCCGCGCACGGCATTGTGGCTGCTGCTGCTCATAATTCTTACCTCGATTTCCTTCAACGCCATGATGTTCCTGATGATGGTGCGGGTGGAGGACCCGCTGGTGCCGCGCGCCACCTTCGGCATCCTCAACACATTGCTGTTTTTTCCCAGCGGCTCCATCTATCCCATCGAGGCCTTCCCCTGGTGGCTGCGGGGAATCGCCCAGGCTGATCCGTTCACCTACGCGGTGCACGGTTTCAAGGCGCTTTTGCTGAAGGAGGCGGGCTTCACCGCGATCTGGCAGGATCTGGTCATTCTGACCCTGTTCGGCGTAGTCATGATGGCGATCGCCATCCCGCTGTTCAAGCGCTCGCTGTAGCCGCCCCTCAATCCCAGCGGGAGCAATCCTCGGCCACGGATGCAGGCGGATAAGCGCCGAAAACGTGCCCCTTGCTGCTGACCCGGCCGGGGTTGTAAGGTGTCCGCTCCGCTCACCGGGGCCGGAAAAAGACCACCGCAAACCGGTTTGCGGCCATGCCGCCGCCGAGGAACTGCGTGGGACTCACCTACATTGACTGGATCATCATGCTGCTGTACTTCGCCTCGGTGCTGGGCATCGGGGCGGTACTGAAGCGCCACATCAAGACCAGCACAGACTTCTTCCTCGCCGGCCGCTCCATTCCCGCCTGGATCGCCGGCCTGGCCTTCCTCTCCGCCAACCTGGGGGCGCAGGAAGTAATCGGCATGGCCGCTTCCGGGGCTAAGTACGGCATTGCCACCAGCCATTTTTACTGGATCGGCGCCATCCCGGCCATGATTTTCGTGGGCTTGTTCATGATGCCGTTTTATTACGGCTCGAAGGCGCGCTCCGTCCCCGAGTATCTGCGCCTGCGCTTCGACGAGAAAACCCGCGGCCTGAACGCCATCTCCTTCGCCGTCATGACCGTGTTTTCCTCGGGCATATCCATGTATGCCATGGCGCGGCTCATCCAGGTGCTGCACGTGCTCGATCCCGTCTTCGACCGCCTGCACATCGCCCGCAGCGGCATTTTCCACGTCAGCGTGATTGCCTCCGCCATCATTGTGCTCATCTACATTTTCCTCGGCGGGCTCACCAGCGCCATCTACAACGAGGTGCTGCAATTCTTCCTCATCGTGGCCGGATTCATCCCCCTGGTCTGGCTGGGGCTGAAGAACGTGGGCGGCTGGCAC
>DATGGJ010000201.1:0-3265 GCA_035308585.1 Terriglobales bacterium | reverse complement strand
GAATTCGATCCGACGGGGGGCCTGGACACCGATAAAATGCGGGCCGCTCTGGAAAGCAGCCAGGCAGCCCGGGGGCCAATGTTGGGCAGGGTCGCATCCCTGACTCTGCATGGCGGACTTTCCATTGAGACCACGCTCGATCCCGGCATTCAACCCTTCCTGCGCGACCACCAGATTGAAGGCACACCCTTACTGCCGGGCGTCATGGGCATCGAGGCGTTTGCGGAGGCGGCACATTGCCTGTTTCCCGCCTGGCATATTGAGGCGGTGGAAAATGTGAACTTCCTCGTGCCCCTTAAGTTCTACCGCAACCAGCCGCGTATGTTGACTATCGAGGCGCTTATACGACCGCTGGGTGCCGGCCTGATTGCGGATTGCCGGCTCTCGGGCAGGCGTAAGGTTCCCAACCTGCCTGAGCCGCAAGTTACAACTCACTTCACCGGGCGGGTGCGTTTGGCCAGGCAATCGCTCCCGGCAATCACGAAGCCAAGACTGGGCTCGCCGGCAGGACCGATGATTACGGCTGACGATATCTATCGCGTTTATTTCCACGGACCGGCGTACCAGGTGGTGGAGAGAGCGTGGTGGGACGGAGTTCGCCTGATCGCGCAGCTAGCCGCCAACCTGCCCGCAAACCACCATCCGCCTGAGCTGAACACTGCCATTTCCCCGCGGCTGATTGAGTTCTGTTTTCAATCCGCCGGTTTGTGGGAACTGGGCGTGCTGGGGCAGTTGGGCCTGCCGCAATACGTGGAACAGGTTCGCCTGCTGCGCGCGCCCGAACTGGCGGATGGTCCCTTGTATTCGATAATTGCGCCCCATTCGCAGCCGTCTCACTTTGATGTGGAGGTGCTCGATGCGGCTGGGAACGTCTACCTTCAGCTGACTGGGTATCGCACCGTCGTCTTGCCTGAGGGTGTGGATGCTAATGCTGTGAAAGCACTGCAAGCCCTTATGTCACTTCAGAGTGTTGCGGCCTGATTTCGGGAATCGGCCGGCGATAGATCGGAGGGCCTGTGCAGCACGAGTTTCAGCGCGTAGCTATTGTCAATCGTGGCGAAGCCGCCATGCGTTTCATCCACGCGGCGCGGGAATTCAACCAGGAACATGGGACCGCGTTGCGCACCATCGCGCTCTTCACCGAGCCCGACGCCCACGCCATGTTCGTCCGCGAGGCCGACGAGGCTGTGCTACTCGGCCCCCCACAGGTTCCGCACCCCTCGACTGGGGAGCTTATAAGCAGCTACGTCCATTACGGACGCCTGCAGCAAGCGCTGCAGGCGGCGCACGCCGATGCGGTCTGGCCAGGCTGGGGCTTTGTGGCCGAGCACGCCGACTTCGCCGACCTGTGCCGCAGTATGGGAATCGTTTTCATTGGCCCTGATGGCGACGTCATGCGGCGGCTGGGCGACAAGATATCGTCCAAACGGCTGGCGGAGCAGGCGCAGGTGCCGGTCGTGCCGTGGAGCGGGGGAGCCGTAGAAACTCTCGCTGAGGCGGCCCGCCAGGGCGAGCGCCTGGGATATCCCTTGTTGATTAAGGCTACAGCCGGTGGCGGCGGCCACGGCATCCGCCGGGTAGATTCGCCGGACCAACTGCCCGCCGCTTTTGCCGGCGCCCGCTCCGACGCGTGCAAGGCGTTCGGCAATCCCACAGTTTTCCTGGAGCAGGTGGTATGCGGAGGCCGCCACGTTGAAGTCCAGGTCATTGCCGACGATTTCGGTACGACCTGGGCGGTAGGGGTCCGTGACTGCACCATCCAGCGGCGCCACCAGAAAGTTCTGGAAGAAGCGCCTTCACCCGCGCTTTCCTCCGAAGAAGATTGGAACCTGCGGGAGTCGGCAGTGCGATTGAGTCGGTCGGCGGAGTATCGCAATGCGGGTACCGTGGAATTCCTTTATCAGCCTGAAGGCCGCCGCTTCCTCTTCATGGAAATGAACACGCGGCTGCAAGTGGAACATCCCGTCACCGAATGTACGACGGGGCTCGACCTGGTCAAACTGCAGATTCACATTGCCCGGGGTGGCCGGCTGGCGGGAGTCCCGCCGGCGCGCAACGGTCATGCGATTGAGGTGCGTCTGAACGCCGAAGATCCGGACAACGGCTTTGCTCCCGCCCCCGGCATTGTGGAGCGGTTCAGGATTCCAACCGGCCCAGGTGTGAGGATAGACACCGGTCTCGCCGAAGGGGACAGCGTGCCGCCGCAATTCGATTCGATGATCGCCAAGATCATCGCGCACGGGCAGACTCGCAAGGAAGCGATTTCCCGCCTGCAGCGGGTTCTCCGGGAAGCGGTGGTTGTTGTCAGAGGAGGGAGCAGCAATAAAGCCTGCCTGCTGCGGCTGCTCGCGCGCGAAGAGGTTCAGAATGCCCAGGTAGACACGGCATGGCTGGATCGCCTGGCTGGAAACGGCGAGCACCTCAGCAAGTCGTATGCCGAGGTGGCTCTGATACAGGCCGCTATCGAAGCATACGACTCCGAGTTGGCTATGGAGCAGACGCAGTTTTATGCCTCCGCCGTGCGCGGGCGGCCGCAGGTTCGGCGCGAAATAGGCCGGAGGGTGGCACTGCGTTATCGTGGCCGGTCGTACTCCCTGAAAATCTGTCGTCTCAGCCCGCAGCATTACCGCATCGCCGTAGATGGGTGCCGTATTGATGCTCACAGCGAGCGCTTAGGACGCTTTGAATACTGGCTCACCGTTTTTGGGCGGCGATTTACGGTGGTATCCATCGCCCAGGAATTGAATTACCGGATTGAGGTAGATGGCCTGTCTCATCGCGTTGACCGCGATGCCGGCGGCCTGGTGCATGCGCCAGCTCCAGCGGTGGTGGTCTCCATTGCGGTGCAGCCCGGGGATACGGTTTCGGCGGGAGATCGAGTGGCGGTGTTGGAGGCCATGAAGATGGAAATGGAGGTGGTTGCTCCATTCTCCGGCCAGGTTCGCGCCGTGATGGCAATACCCAATGTGCAGGTGGACGCCGGGACACCACTGCTGCAGATTGAACCCGCCGCCATCCAGCAGGCAATCCCATCTACCGAGCGGCTGAATTTCGAAGCCACGCGTTCTCCCCAAGAAATCGAACAGGACCAGACCCTGCCGGCCTTCGAGAACCTGCATGAGGTTCGGCAATTCATGCTGGGTTTCGATGTGGACCCGTCGCAAACCGCGCGCCTGCTCTCCAATCCCGCTCAAAATGGCGTAATGCCAAAAGACAACGACGAGATACTCAGGCGCGAGGATGAAATCCTTCACATTTTTGTGGA
>DATGGJ010000200.1:0-9903 GCA_035308585.1 Terriglobales bacterium | reverse complement strand
CGCAGGCAAACTAGCGCCCTGCCTGTTACTCACCTGTAACGGTGCAAGGATGGCAGCTCCACCAGGCATCGGCGCCATTCTTCAGGCGGTGGATCAGAATCGGTTGGCAACCTCAAATATGGCCGGCAAACGGGTTTCTCTGACCCTTGAGTCCACGCTGGACAGCGTTAACAGCGCGGAGGAATCCGCCACCCGCTTTGCCGCGGGTGTGGGTTTCGACGATGACGAGATTGCCAGGATCTCCATGGCGGTGCGCGAGGCCACCATCAATGCCGTGCTCCACGGCAATGCCTATGACCCGGCCAAGAAGGTAGGATTCCAGCTGGAACGCACGCGCGACTCCATGGTCATTACCATCACCGACCAGGGACAGGGCCTGGACCCCAACAAGATTCCCGACCCGCTGGCCCCCGAGAACCTTTTAAAACAGTCGGGACGCGGGATTTTTCTCATACGTGCCTTTATGGATGAAGTGCAGATTCGCCTGCTTCATCCCGGCACTGAACTTAAACTTATCAAGCACGTCCCCGGCGCAGCCGGCGACAATAAGGAGGCTTCCCAGTGAGCATGAAGGCCAACACCCGGCAGGTAGATGGGGTAATGATTGTCGACCTCAGCGGGCGTATCACGCTGGGCGAAGGCAGCGTCATCTTGCGCGACACGGTGCGCGATCTGGTGGGCAAAGGAAACAAGAAGATTCTGCTGAACCTAGGCGAAGTCAATTACATTGACAGCTCGGGGATCGGCGAGCTGGTCAGCGCCTTCACCACCGTCCGCAACCAGGGCGGCGAACTGAAACTCTTGAACCTGACCAAGAAGGTGCACGACCTGCTGCAGATCACCAAGCTGTATACCGTCTTTGATGTAAAGGACGATGAGACGGCAGCCATCAAGTCGTTCAAATAGCCTTATCTGATCGGTTCCAAAACAGAACTCAAGCGGCGGGGGCGCGGCTTTGGTCCCCGCCTGCCGGTTGCCCGGAGCCTAAAATTAGGGGGAGAGGAGCTCGTGTGACGATCTCCGCCCATGTGGGTTGCGTTCTCCTGCTGGTGGGCCTGAGCGGGGCGGAATGTATGCCCATTCAGCGTGCTGCGGAGCATGTTGGAGACTCAGCCTGCGTCGCCGGCCGGGTATTCCGGGTAAGTGAAGGACCGAGCGGCACCACCTTCTTGAATTTCTGCGCTGACTACCGCACCTGCCCCTTTACGGTTGTCGTTTTTCCGCGCGACCTGCGGCACGTGGGCGATGTGCGCCAGTTAGCGGGCAAAGAAATCCAGATCCAGGGCAAAATCCAGGCCTATGACGGGCGGCCGGAAATCGTGCTGCGCGAATCCCGGCAGTTGCGCGGCGCGGTGCGCAAGCTGCCGCCTTTGCCCAGGGAATATGACGTGGAACGGCGCAACCGCTACCGGGCCGGAAAGTGGCAGCACCCTGCCTCTTCCCGCCCACCCGCAAAGCGGCCCAAAGGTTCTGCTGGCGGGGTTCCAGTGGAGGAGCCAGCCGACCCCGGTCTGGTGCCGGAATAAGCAGCAGGTTTCAAGCCCAGTCCTACCTTGCCACCCCACCCGGTCCTGCATCCAGGGCCACCGGCGGCGCGTACTTCATCCCCACGAACAGCACCACTGAGGAGAGTCCAATGGCCACCACGGCGCTGGTAAAGCCTGACTGCAGCGAGCTGCGATCGGAGATGTAGCCGATCAGGGTGGGAGAAAGCGCGTCGCCCAGCAGGTGAATGGTGAACAGGTTCACGGCCACGGCGGTGGCGCGGATGTGCGCGCCCACCGAATTGACCACGGCAGCGTTCAGGGGGCCGGTGTTGAGCAGCAACAGGAATTCAGCCACGAAAAGGGCCGGGAACATGATTCGCCCGGTGAAGTACAGAGCCAGGATCATGGCCGGAATGCCCAGCGCCATGCTGGCGGCGGAGAGCAGGTAATACGCGCTCGGGGTGCGCCGCAGCAGGCGGTCGCCCAGCCAGCCGCCAGACAGCGTAGCCACAGTGCCATTGAAGGCGGTGATGATTCCGAACAACTGGTTGGCGTGCTGCAGCGGGTAATGGCGAACGCGGGAGAGAAAGGTCGGCATCCACACCGAGAGTCCCCCCAGGGCGAAGGTCATCATGGCCATGCCCAGGGTGGCCGTCCAGAACGCGGGATTGCGAACCAGCCCGCGCAGGGTGCCGCGCTGAGCCGTCTCCGGCATGTGGTCGCAGCGTCCGCGTTCCGGCTCGGGAACCAGCAGCAGCAGGAACGCAATGAGCAGGCCGGGAGCTCCGGCCACGTAGAAGGGGGCGCGCCAGCCGTAGCGCGGTCCCAGTTGTCCGCCCACAATGTAGCCGAGAGCGGTGCCCACGGGGATGGCGATGTAGAAAAGCGAGAAGATGCGCCCGCGCTGTTCTTCTCCGAACAGGTCGGCTAGAAACGAGGGGGCAATGGTCACGAAGGTGGCTTCACCGATGCCCACCAGGGCGTGGCGCAGCAGCAGCGCGTTGAAGCTGTAGGTCACCGCCGTCAGCATGGTGGCCAGGCTCCACACCACCGCGCCGGTAATGATGATGGCGCGGCGCTGGTAACGGTCGGCGAGCAGGCCCACTACGGGCGCCGCCACCATGTAACAAATGAAAAATGCGGTGGTGAGAAAACCAAACTGGGTGTCGCTGCGGTGGAATTCCGCCTGCACCAGCGGCTGCACCGCGAACAGCACCGACCGGTCAATGTAGTTGAGGAAGTTCAGCGCGGTCAGCAGCAGCAGGGCCAGCCGCGCATAGGAGCGGGGACGCATGGAGCGCTAATTGTAGATTGAAGCTCGCCGATTGACGATTTATGAGTGAGGCGCCGGCACCCCGCCGGCCGCACGCGCCCACCCCGGCCTCTCTGCCGGTTTTCCCATCGCGCCTAATTACCTGGGACCCTGCTACGGCGTAACAACATATCTGGCCGCCATCCCCGCGGCGTTGTGGAATGAGATATGGCAGTGAAAGAGCCATATGCCGGGATCATCCGGCACCATGTCAGCGGTCACCATCTGCATGGGACCCATGGAGGTAACATCGCTACGCATTCCACCGATAAGAACTGTGTTGCCATGCCAATGTGGGGTATGGAAGTCGAAGTCATTGGGCCCGCTGAAAAGGTACCAGCGGACATGTTCACCCTTGTGCATGGTGAGTGCGGCCAGGGGCATGCTGCCGTGGGCAAATCCGTTGATTGAGAACTTCACAAAGTGCGGGTAGGAGACGGTAGTGCTGGCCGGCGCCATCGGCGCAGGAATGGCTGCATCCTTGGCAACGGTCGGCAGGTTCTGGTCCACATACCAGCTGTCCTCTTCGTGAACCTGGGCAAACCAAATCACAAACTCCCGGTCAACCCCTTTGGGCGAGCCGTCCGGCTTGGACTGGCCGCGGGCTGTAATAATCATGGGACCGACGAGGCCACTGTTGGGATCCCGATGTTCGTTGACATGGGAGTGATACATCCACATGACCGAGTTTACGTCGCCCGGCCCGGGGCCTGCCCGCTCCGGCACCTGCCAGACATATTCATGGGTGCCCCCGGGTGGGACGCCGTCATCGGCTTTGTCGGCGCCCGAAGTTCCATCATCGTAGGGCGCGCCCTCGGAGTCTTTGTTGTAAAAAACGCCATGCGGATGCATGGAATAGGGTTGGTGGCCATTGTTGCGGAAAATGACGTGAATGGTGTCTCCCACCTCAGCCCGAATCACAGGCCCAAGAAATCCCAGGTGCTGCCACTCCGGCGGGCGAGGCTTCAGGGTATGGAAGGTCCCGTCCGTGTATTCGCGGTAGAGCACTTTAACGTATGCAGTCGGGACCGCCCGCTCAATCGGCGGGCTGCCGGGGCTGATGCCGCCTACGAACAGCCCAACTGACTTGAATGGTTTGCCGGCGATTCCGTCCACTCCTCCGGGAACGTAATCCCAGGTCACTTCGTCGGCAGCGATATAGTAGGTGCGCGTGTGTCCCTGGGAATTATTGGCCGTTGCCCCGGGGCCGGGCTGGGCAAAGGCGGAGCCGGCGGCGGAAATCGCCAGCGCGCAAAGAAAGGCCACCCTTCTAAGGGTTGTCATTTTTAGCTCCCAAATTATTGGCCGATTGAACAGCAGTGGTAAAGGAACAGCCGCGCAGCCTGCGAATTGTACACCGGCGGGAAACCGCTTCCATATACGATTTTTGAACACCTCTCCAGCCTCAGCTCCGGGCTGCGTTATAATGCGCGCCTGCTATGGAACTGGCCGAAGGGACCAGGCTTGGACCCTACGAGGTGATCGCCGCGGTTGGCGCCGGCGGCATGGGTGAGGTTTACCGCGCCCGGGACACGCGCCTGGACCGCTCCGTAGCCATCAAGATTTTGCCTTCGCATTTATCGCGCACCCCCGAGCTGAAAAGCCGTTTCGATCGCGAGGCGCGGACGCTGTCCTCGCTTTCCCATCCGCATATCTGCCCCCTGTACGACGTGGGATCGGCGGCCGGAGTTGACTTTCTTGTAATGGAACTACTGGAGGGAGAGACCCTGGAGCAGCGTCTGCGCAAGGGACCCATGCCCCTTCCCGAGCTCTTGAAGACAGGGATGGAGATTGCCGACGCCCTGGAGAAGGCCCATCGGGCCGGGGTGGTGCATCGCGATCTCAAGCCTTCCAATGTCATGCTGACCAAAAACGGCGCCAAGCTCATGGATTTTGGCTTGGCCAAACCAGACGCCATGAAGGTGGGAGCAGGAGCAACCCAGGCATCCTTGGCCGTTGGCGCCACGGCGACCTTCGTGAAGCCCTCCTCCCCCATCAGTAGCGTGGGCACCATCGTAGGCACGATCAACTATATGGCCCCGGAGCAGATTGAGGGCAAGGAGGCTGAAGCGCGCAGCGACCTGTTTGCCTTAGGCGCAGTGTTGTACGAGATGGCGACCGGGCAGCGGGCATTCGAAGGCAAATCGTCGCTCTCCGTCGCTTCCGCCATTCTGGACAAGGAACCTCCTCCGCTGACCACGGTACATCCGGCCTCGTCCCCGGCATTGGATTATGTCATTCGCGCCTGCCTGGCCAAGGACCCGGAGGAACGTTTCCAGACCGCGCACGATGTAAAGCTTTACCTGAATTGGCTGCAGCAGCCGGGGTCGGCAGCGGAGCAGCCAGTACAGCCAGGGTCGATATGGCGAACTATCCCTCTGGGCCTGGCCGCCGCCGCCGTGCTCCTGCTGGCCCTCCTGCTCACCCGGCTGACCCGTCACGGTCCCCCAGTCGTGGCAAGCGCCATTACACGGTTCAGCATCGTCCTGCCTCCCCGGCAGGAACTGGCCGTGGATAACACGCAAACCCTGGCCCTTGCGCCCGACGGCCGCCACCTCGCTTATGTGGCGGCGGACAGCGGCGTCTCTCATCTTTACGTGCGCAGTCTCGACCGCTTTGATTCCCTCCCCATACCCGATTCCGAAGGGGCGACATTTCCCTTCTTCT
The DNA here is from genome assembly GCA_035308585.1 of Terriglobales bacterium. Classification (GTDB taxonomy): domain Bacteria; phylum Acidobacteriota; class Terriglobia; order Terriglobales; family Acidobacteriaceae; genus JAICWP01. Next base: position 4,437 of record DATGGJ010000200.1, on the reverse strand, counting down.
CCCCGGATGGCAAGTGGGTCGCGTTCTTCGGCCAGGGAAAACTTAAGAAAGCCACCGTAGACGGCAGTAATCCCGTGGTCATATGCGAACTGCCCACATTCTTCGGGGGCACGTGGACGCCGCAGGACAAGATTGTGGTGGCCGTCCCCAGCTATGGTCTCGCGAGCGTGTCCGCCAATGGCGGGGCCCTGCGCAAGGTTCTTCTACAGCATGCGGAGCAACTTTATCCGCAAGGACCCGCCTGGGTGCCGGGAGGCGACTGGCTGACGTTTACCGACTATTTCGCCAGCGCCCGGCGGGTGATGCTGGCCAAGCTGTCTTCCGGAGAGGTTCGCCCGCTGGTCAATAATGCGCAAGCCGCTTCCTACGTGGATGGTCATCTTGTCTACTATTCCGGAGGCGCCCTGTGGGCGGTCCGGTTTGACCCGCAAAAACTGGCCATCGAAGGGGATGCGGTCGAAATCGAATCCGGCATCAATGAGGAGAATTACATTGCCCAGGCCAGCGCTTCGAGCAATGGAGTACTGGCTTATGCGCCCGGCCCGGCCGGTAATTTTGCCCGCCGAATATATCTTGTTAACCGCCAGGGAGTGGAACAGAAGCTGGATCTCCCCGCCGAAGACTATGTTGACCCAGCGTTTTCGCCAGACGGAAAGCGCGTGGCCATGGCCATCCGGGCGGTCAACGGACAACAACTCGCGGTCTACGACCGTGAGCGCGGCCTGCTGACATACATTGTGTCCAACGGCGCGCTCAATGATGCTCCGGTTTGGATCGCAGACGGCAAAAGCCTGCTGTTTGATTCCGTCGGCCCGTCGCAAAAACGCGGCATTTACCGGGTTGCGGCCGACGGCACTTCCGCGCCTCAGTTGGTACGCGAGACCTCGGTGAACAGTCACGTGACTGCCGCCGTCGGCGATTACGCCGCCGTGACCGTGAATGACCCGGTCACCAGCACCGATTTATGGCTGCTTAAGCTTCGGGACCACAATGAAATGCTGGTCTTCAAACGCACGGAGGCCACGGAGCGGCAGGGCAGTTTATCGCCCGACGGCCGCTGGCTGGCTTACGCTTCCAATGAATCCGGCCGGTCGGAAATTTATGTTGAGCCGGTGCCCGGACCGGGAGGGCGCTGGCAAATTTCAAATGACGGCGGGGAACAGCCCCGCTGGGTGCGAAATGGACGGGAGATCCTCTACCGCAACGGAACCAGGATGATGAGTGTATCGGTGCGGGTGCAGCCGGTATTCCGGGCCGACAAGGCCAGCCAACTGTTTGACCGCAGGTTTGATCGCGGCGGCAGCGTGGCCGGATACGACGTTACTCCCGATGGCCAGACGTTCGTCATGACGCGCTCCGAACATGCCAGTCCGACTGAAGTCCGGGTGGTAATAGGCTGGGCCCACAACAGGTAGTACAAATTGATTTAGAAAGGCACGCCCATGAAGAAGGCCGGTTCGGTTGTCCTGTTAGTGATTGCTTTTAGCCTGCTGGGAAACTCAGCGCGCGCGCAAGAGGCGGCGAAGAAAACCGTGGCCGCCAAGCCCGCGCCAAGCGCATCGCAGGCGGTCCTGCAAAACTGGAACGAGATCGGGCGCAAACTGATTGCCATGGCCGAGGACTTTCCCGCCAGTAAATACGACTACAAGCCCACTCCTTCGGTGGGCAGCTTCGCCCAGCGCATGATTCACGCCGCGGCGGCAAATTACTTCTTCACCAATCTGGCGCTGGGAAAGAAAGCGCCTGCGGAGGAGGATCCGAAACGCGACCAGTTCAAGAGTAAGGCCGATATAGTGAGCTTCGTGAAAAAATCGTTTGCGGATGGGGCGGCCGCTATCAAGAGCAAGGGCGACCGCGGCATGTCGGCCCTGATTGTGGATCCCTTCAGCAATCAGAAGACCCGGGTCAGCGATTTTGCCTATGGTCTGATCGAGCACTCGGGCGAGATCTACGGCCAACTGACGGTTTATTACCGCATGGCCGGATTGGTGCCGCCAGAATCGCGGCCCAAAAAATAGCACTGCCGAATTCAGGGAGAGAGAAGCCTTCGGATTAAGTCTCTATCCGGCGGCGGCGAAGCGCAGCTGCGCCAGCCACCAGCAGCTAAAGTTCAGCTGCTGGTTTCCGCCTTGGCCGCGCGCTCGCTGCGCTTCCACAACCCCTGCGCCCACAGCCACGCGGCGGCGGGAAGCATAACCGTCAGGCCAACTCCCACGGCCAGTTCGCGCGCCGAGATGCCGGCATCGAGGATGCGCCCGGCCAAAAAAGTGCTGCATGCCATCATCAGCGTCAACCCGCTGAGGTCAGCAGAAAACACGCGCCCGCGAAAGCGGTCCTCCGTGTTCATCTGCAGCAGCGTGGTGGACGATACCCAGATGTTGGAGCCGCCCATATGGGCAAACATCACCGCGGCGCAGGCCAGCACCAGTCCGGGAGCGGTGCCCAAAAGCATGTAGCCGGCGCCGCCGATGATCAGCCCGGTAAGAATCAGGGTACGCAGGCGCCCCTGGTTCTGCCCGGCCCAGCCTGCGGCCAGCAGCGGTCCCACCAGCGAGCCCACGCCGCGAGAAGCCATGAGCAGGCTCATGCTCAACATGCCCCCGCGAGTTTCCGAGAGCCCGTGGCCGCGCAGAGGAAAGACGCGTTCGCCCATCACCGGAAAAATCACCCAGCTGGCGCCCATAATGCCGATCCCGGTTTTGACCATCATGGTGGCCAGCAGGCGGGTATCGCTGCGCACGTAGCGAATGCCGTCCGCCACCGGCTTGAAGTCCACCAGTTCGCGCAGGCGCAGGCGGCCGTGCAGCTCGGTATGCGACTCGCGAAAGTCCATCCGGCTGATGAGCAGCGCCGAAACCAGGAACGAAGCCGCATTGATCACAAACACCGACGGGCGCCCCAGGAAGGCGGCCGCCAAGCCGCCCAGCAGCGCCCCCATGGCGAAGTTGGCCGACCAGGTGGTGGATTGCAGGGTGTTGGCAACAATCAGGTCTTCCTTGGGCGCGATGTTGGGCAGCACCGCCGTGCGCGCCGGCTCGAAAAACCCCCACATGATGGTTTCCAGGAACAGCAGCGGGTACACCAGCCACACCATGGAGCGGGAGCGCACCAGCAGCATGGCGCCCACAATCAGCACCCGCGAAAGGTCGGCGGCGATCATCACCTTCTTGCGGCTGACCCGGTCATTGATGACCCCGGCCATGGGGCCGATGAAGGTCTGGGGAAGAAGCTGGCAGACGAGAGCGATGCCTACCGACGAGGCTTTGCCGGTGAACTCCAGCAGCAGGCTGTAGATGGCGACCGCGTAGAACCAGTCGCCCATCTCGCTGACGATCTGGGCACACCACAGGCGGCGGAAGTTGCGGTTGCTGCGGGCCAGCCGCCAGTAATCCGACAGTGTGCCGGAGAGAGATGCCATGTTCGTTGCCGGATAGCCAGTGTGAGCACGGTTTGTCTACGGTCTACGGCCGACGGTCCGCCTGAATGCGGATTACAACCGGGTGCCGACCGTCAGCCCTCGACTGATTCTTACAGCTTTTCGAAGAAGTCGCAGCCGCTGCAGGAGATAAAGATGCCGCCGGGGACGCCCCGTTCGCGGTCCTTCACCCGCTTCACGATGCGGGTGGGCTTGCCGCACTTGGGGCAGTCCGTGCTCTTGGTGGTGTCCATCTTCTTGCGGTCCGCGGTTTTTGCAATTTTTGCCATGTTGCTCCTTGACCAGTACTGTCCCGCGGAGCGGGTTTAGCAGACTGTTTGGGATGAAATGGATGGATGCGTGCCAGCGTCCAGTATTGATTTTACCTGAAGAGTGGAAACTCTGCTGCCCTCAAAGCTTCGCCGGGCGAGGAGTATGCAGCCGCAGAGAAAGATGCCGGGCATAAGCGGTGAAGTCCTGGTCGGCAGTAAACACGGACCAATGATGACGTATAGCCGCCGCACAGATCAGGAAGTCAAAGGGAGATCCGGTGACTCCGGCAGCACGGCACTTGTTGGTTGCTGAGGCAGCCTGTTCGAAGTCCTCTATCGTCAGTGCCTCATCATCAAATGCCCGCAGGTAGTCACGCACTCGCCGGTAATAGACTTCCTCGCGAATCCCGGACAGGAGTTCCTGCCGGATGGGGCCAATAATCTGCACGCGCCCCTCTGAGATTAGCTCCGCCAGTTCCGCACGCAGCAACTGCTCCTGCCGGCTCAGTTGGCTGTTGCTCCTCCGCAGCGCCAACGACCAAACGCAGGTGTCCACAACCACGTTCACTCTTAATCTCTCTGGTCCTTCTTGCGCTCGGCCTTGTAATCGTAATCGGGATCGTAGGGAACGGTGCCAAACAACTCGAGAATCCGGCGCTGCTGCCGACGCTTGATGTACTCACGCAAGGCGGCCGTGACGGCTTCTTTCTTGGTCCTCCATCCGCCAATGCGCCGTGCTTCCTCGATCAG